>NZ_BAXF01000118.1:0-5772 GCF_001310435.1 Arthrobacter sp. JCM 19049
CATCGCCCGTCGGCCCGGTGGTGGTGTCCCAGGTGCACCGGGTTGGTGTCCCCGCAGCGCATGACCATCGCGGACTTGAAGCGCTTGCCGATCGGGTAGCCCGCGGCCAGCTGCTGGTGGTCGGCCTCTCCGGTGAGGATTGAGGCTGGTATTCGGTCATGAAGCCGGCCGGGAACTCGGCGGTGCGCACGTAGAAGTCCGAGAGGAACTTCGGGTCCTCGAACTCCTCGGGCTTTTTGGCCATCAGGTCGACCATTCCTTGTCGAAGTCGATGAGGTTCTTCGCGATCACCTGGCGCTCGGCGGAGTAGGTGCGCAGCAGCTCCTCCGGGGCGAGCCCCGAGAGCACGTGCCCCAGCTTCCAGGCCAGGTTGAAGCCGTCCTGCATCGACACGTTCATGCCCTGACCGGCCTTGGCCGAGTGGGTGTGGCAGGCATCGCCGGTAATGAACACGCGTGGTTCCCGGGTGCCGATCTCATCGACCAGCACGTCGTCGAAGCGGTCGGTGAGCCGGTGGCCGACCTCGTACACGCTGTGCCAAGCCACGTCCTTCACATCCAGGGTGTAGGGGTGCAGGATCTGCTGTGCGTGGTCGATGATCTCCTCCAGGCTGGTCTGGCGGATCTTGCCGTTGTCATCGTGCGGCACCTCGCCCAGGTCCACGTACAGCCGGAAGAGGTTCCCGCCCTCACGCGGGATCAGCAGGATCGAGCCGGCCTTGGACTGGATGGCGCACTTGATGCGGATGTCCGGGAAGTCCGTCACAGCCAGGGTGTCCATCACGCCCCAGGCGTGGAAGGCCTGGTCCCCGGAGAGGCTAGCGCCGATGGAGCGGCGCACCTTCGAGCGGGCGCCGTCGGAGCCGACAACGTACTTGGCGCGCACCACGCGTTCGGTGCCCTGCTTCGGCCCATCGGTGTACTCCAGCACGGCGCGCACCGGGTACTCCTGGCCCTCCTCGACGGTCAGCGACTTGAAGTCGTAGCCGTAGTCCGGGGTGATGCGCCCCGGGGAGTTCTTCGCGTACTCGGCGAAGTAGTCCAGCACGCGCGCCTGGTTCACGATCAGGTGCTTGAACTCGCTGATGCCGTGCGGGTCATCCATGGTGCGGTCGGTGCGCACGATGTTCGTCGGGTTCTGCGGGTCCGGGGACCAGAAGTTCATCTCCGTAATCCAGTAGCCTCGGCGGTGATCCGCTCGGCGAAGCCGAAGGCCTGGAAGGTCTCCACGCTGCGGGCCTGGATGCCGTCGGCCTGCCCGATCGCCAGGCGTCCGGGACGCGGTCGATGATGCGGGTGCTGACGTTCGGGAACTGGGCCAGCTGCGCGGCGGTGATCATGCCGGCGGGACCGGAACCGACGATCAGCACGTCCATCTGGTCCGGCAGCTCCTCGGGCCGGTTCAGGCCCAGCCCGGCGGCCGGCTGGACGCGCGGATCGGTCGATACGTATCCGTTGTGGTGAAACTGCACAGTTCTTCCTCACTGCTTTGTGAAAGCAAAACCTAAGATCAGAGTTGTTCGATTATCGAACGTCATATTCGCATATCGCACAACCACTATAAGTGCCTGTGAGTGCTGACACAAGCCCAGGAGGCGCAGACAACACCTCAAGCTTTGCTGTGCGCCACCGGCTTCGTTGCCCTCTTCGAAACTCTCGCTTTGCCAGCCCTACCGCGCCGGAGGTCACCAACGTCCCCTCCGGGGCTGCGGATAGGTTCGCGCGGCATTCGGTGGAACAGTCCTCGCGGTGCGGGGCAATCACCATCCCGGTGCTCGGCGAGCGCCTGCGCGAACTGGGCAGGGCCGCGGTGAGACATGGTTGGTCAATGCGTCGCACAGCAACAGGTTCTTCGACCAACTTAGGAGCCCCGTCCGGTTCCGCCGTGGGTTCTGGCCACCCACCGTCAAGGACGGTTGCCGAAGGGAGATAAGGGACGCAGTACCGTCATGGCCGCTATAGCAACCGGAGGCCCAGCCACCGGGACGGCCACTGAGGGCAGTGCCGGCACTCCCTTGCGCCCCCGCGGCCGCAGCCGGGACACGCCGCGCCAAAGTCGAACCGCGTTACCGGGGAATCCGCTGGAGGCTGCCGGACGCTAACGGGTGTCGAACCCGCCGCCTAGGAGTTGAACCGCTCGATGATGCGCGCCAGCTCGCGGGCCTTGGTGAGCATCGGCAGGTGGCCGGTCTCCAGCTGGTAAATGGTCGCATCAAAACGCTTGGCCACCCGCGACTGCATTCCCGCCGGCACCGCGGTGTCCTGGGTGGTGAGCACGTAGCCGCGGCGGGCGGGCCAGTGCGGTTCGCCGGTCGCGTCGGCCAGCACCTGCCCGGAGAACGCGCCCATCTCACGCAGCAGCTTGTCGATCACGACCTCGGCCACGCCAGGCAGCATCGCCCGAATTCTGCGCTCACTGAGTTTCAGCCCGCTCTTCACCAGCTGTGGCGCAACGAGCTTGGGTCCGACCAGCGGCAGCACATCGACCAGGGACTTTCCGCGCGGGGGCAGCAGCGAGGAAATCAGCAGCACCCCGTCCAGGCGCCGCGGCACCATGGACGCGACCTGGGCGGCCACGGTCGCCGACACCGAGTGGGCCACCAACGTCACCTGCTCCTCCCCCGGAGGCATGGCCTCGATGACCAGCTGAGCATGCTCCTTTAGGTCCCGGTGCCGTCGGGAAACTGCACCACCTCGGTGCCTTCGCGCACATAGGCGCGCACCTGGTCCCAAATCCATCCCGGCAGCCCGCCTCCAGTGAGAAACAACGTGGTCATTGCGCATCACTCCTTCACTGCCCGGCGGCGCATCGTGCCGTTGGCTCCAGCCTAGAACAAATCACCCCGCCACGTGGCGGATCGGCAGAAATTCCCGGCGCGCGCATGGCTGGCCGACCGGCCCATCCGCGGTTTTTCCTGGTGCCGGTCAAACCGAGGTGGCAGAATGCCCCCACCGGCGCATAGCAGACGGTGGGGGTGCCAAATGGACGACGCGAGGAGCTTGGGCCCCGGTGGGCAGCTGCCGCAGGCGCACTCACCGACGCCGACCTGCGCCGGGCCAGGTTCACCCGCTGCGACCTGGGTGAGGTGCGGATGCGCGCCGTTGAACTGGGCGGCGCACGCATCGACGGCACCTGGTTCAGTGCGGGGAGTCAGGGCGTGTTCCTCAACGACGTGGAGGTCACCGGTTCGTGGAGCAGCAACTGGACCGCCGGTTCCCGGGGCGAGAGCCGCGCGGCTCGCACCACGGCGCAGAATTGCTCCAGTCCTGGGATGCGGTCAGCGCCCATTGGGCGGCCGCCTGCCGTACCCCGGATGAGCTGCCCGCCGGGACGCAGGATCTGAGCGTGGACGGGGAATGGTCCTTCGCCCAGACGCTGCGCCACCTGGTGATGGCCACCGACACGTGGTTGCGCGGCTGCATCTTCGGTGAGGAGCATCCCTACCATCCGATCGGAGTGCCGAACCACGAGTACGCGCTGGATGGCTACGACAAGTCGGTGTTCAGCGAATCGAATCCGGACTTCGCCCGGGTGCTGCAGGTGCGCGCCGAACGCCAGCAGCAGGTGCGCGATTTCCTGCTGGTCCAGGACGCGCAGTCGCTGCAGGCAGCACGCCGCCACCCCTGGGACGCAGAGCACAGCGCCATGCTCAGCGTTGGGGCGGCACTGCGGGTGCTCCTGGATGAGGAATACGAACACCTGTGCTACGCGGTGTGGGACCTGAAGTCCTTGGCGGTCCGCGGTGAGGGACAACGCCGGCAGGGCCAACCCGCCGACGAAAACCCTGGCCCGGAATAATGTGGCGCGCCACACGCCGGTGACCTCGCTGCGGGGGCCATGCCAGGATGCGATGACCGTCCGCAGTTCACAAAGCCATGCCCCTGGCGGGCGGTGAAAAAATCGCGCGGGAAGGGGCTCAAAAACCAGTCAAGGGCGGAAACCAGATGGTTTCCGCCCTTGAGCGTTGGTCGGGCTAGCGGGATTCGAACCCACGGCCTCCTGACCCCCAGTCAGGCGCGCTACCAAGCTGCGCCATAGCCCGAAATGCTTTCGCAGCCGTTCTCCCCCACTTCGAAAAGCGGCGGTGCCACCTGCGAAAAGCTCCTAGATAACCCTACACCACATTCGGGTGCGGGATCGAATCGAGGACTCTAGGACTTGCGTCCCCGGCGTTCGCGGATGCGCATCGAGACCTCGATCGGCGAACCTTCGAACCCGAAGGTTTCCCGCAGCGGCGGGCGATGAACCGGCGGTAGCCCGGATCCAGGAAACCGGTGGTGAACAGCACGAAGCGCGGCGGACGCGAGGAGGCCTGGGTGCCGAACAGGATGCGCGGCTGCTTGCCCCCGCGCACCGGGTGCGGGTGGGCGGCCACCAGCTCGCCCAGGAAGGCGTTGAGCTTGCCGGTGGGGATGCGCTTGTCCCAGGACTCCAGCGCGGTGTTCAGCGCCGGGACCAGCTTGTCCTTGTGCCAGCCGGTCAGCGCGGAAATGTTCACCCGCGGTGCCCAGTCGATGTGCGCAAGGTCACGCTCGATTTCCTGCTCCAGGTAGTGGCGGCGGTCCTCATCGAGGTTGTCCCACTTGTTGAACACCACCACCATGGCCCGCCCGGCTCGATCGCCATCTGGATGATGCGCACGTCCTGTTCGGAGACCACTTCGTCGGCGGCCAGCAGGATCACCGCGACCTCCGCCTTTTCCAGGGCGGCCTGGGTGCGCAGTGAGGCGTAGTAGTCCGAACCGACGGCCATGTGCTGGCGGCGACGGATGCCGGCGGTGTCCACGAACCGCCACACTTCCCCGCCCAGCTCGACCAGTTCGTCCACCGGGTCACGGGTGTGCCGGCGTAGTTGTCCACCACGACGCGCTCGGCGCCGGCGAGCTTGTTCAGCAGCGAGCTCTTGCCCACGTTCGGCCGGCCGATCAGCGCGATGCGCCGCGGTCCGCCGCGCGGGATCACCCCGCCAAAGGCGGAGTACTGCGGCATCTTCTCCATCACCGCGTCCAGCAGGTCCGCGGTGCCGCGTCCGTGCAGGGCGGAGACCGGCCAGGGCTGGCCGAAGCCCAGACCCCACAGCATCGCGGCCTCGGCCTCCTGGTTGAAGTCATCGACCTTGTTGGCCACCAGGAACACCGGCTTGCCCTTGCGGCGCAGCATCTTGACCACGCTTCGTCGGTGGCGGTCGCCCCCACATGGGTGTCGACCACGAACAGGATCACGTCCGCAACGTCCGCGGCGATCTCGGCCTGCTCGGCGACCGAGGCGTGGATGCCCTTCGCGTCGTGCTCCCAGCCGCCGGTGTCCACCAGGGAGAAGGCGCGCCCCTCCCATTCGGCGTCGTAGGCCACCCGGTCCCGGGTCACCCCCGGCACGTCCTCCACGACCGCCTCGCGCGCCCCAGGATGCGGTTGACCAGGGTGGACTTGCCCACGTTCGGCGCCCGATGACGGCCAGCACCGGAGGGATGCCGATCTCGGCGTCCTCGTCTTCCTCCGTGCCCAGCCCGGCCAGCAGGCCGCGTCCTCATCGTCCAGTCGTATTCGGCCAGCCCGGCGCGCAGCGCTTCGGCCCGCTGTTCGGCTTCCTCGTCGCTGAGCGCGTCCAGCCGCTGGACGATGTCGTCGTCGCCGACCGGGATGTAGTCTTCGTCGGACAGGTGTTTCTCGCTCATGATCTTCCCTTTCAAGGCAATGAACGGCCAGCCGGTTGTCTCACGACAGCGGCCGGAAGGTCGGTTAAGTCTGTGTCGGGGCGCCGGTCTGCTGCGGCG
>NZ_BAXF01000119.1:0-5714 GCF_001310435.1 Arthrobacter sp. JCM 19049
GGCGGGAAGTACTCGGCCATCTACCCGCGGCGTCCCCCGGCGGCTGGCAGCTGCTCGGGCATACCGACACCCGCATGTGGGACGTGAACCGCACGCCCCCGGCCCTGGTGCAACCGGGCGACAAGGTGAAATTCGTGCCGCAACGCGCGGCACTGCGACTGAGCGTTCCTGCCGCGAACCACCAGCACCGGCACCACAGGTGAGGTCGGGGGTGGAAGTCATCAGCCCGGCCCGCAATCAACGATCCAGGATGCAGGACGCCGCGGCGCCGGCAACCTTGGCGTTTCCCCCTCCGGCGCTGCGGATGTGATTTCGGCACACCAGGCGAACAGGCTGGTCGGGAACCTGCCCGGTGCGCCCGTCATCGAGACCCTTGCCGGTTCGCTGCGGTGCGGGCCATTGGCCACCAGGTGCTGGCGGTCAGCGGGGCCGAGGTGCGGCTCGAGATCCACGGCGAAGCGAGGATCACACCAGCATGCGCACCGCAGCGATGAACGTGCCGTTCATCCTCAGGGACAAGGAAACCTTGAGCTGTTCCGCGGCCACGGCCGGGCTTCGCAGCTACCTGGCGGTCCGTGGCGGCTTTGATGGCCACCGGGTTCTGGGCTCCCTGTCCACCGATTCCCTCTCCGGCCTCGGACCGGCACCCCTGCAACCCGGCGAGCGCCTGCCCACGGCGAGGATTCGCGGCACCCATCCGGTGGGCGGCGCCGAACCCTCCACGCTGCCCCAGCCCGAGCCGGACGGATGTTTTAGGCTGCGCCTCGTGGCCGGTCCACGCGATGATTGGTTCGGACCGCAGGGCCTGGAACGGCTTGTTTCCCAAACGTGGGAAGTCAGCGCCCAGTCCAGCCGGGTGGGACTGCGCCTGAGCAATGCCGCGGGCGGCAGGCCGCTGGTCCGGCTGCGCGCCGGTGAGCTTGAAAGCGAAGGCATGGTCCGCGGTTCGCTTCAGGTTCCCCCTTCCGGATTGCCCGTGCTGTTCCTGGCAGATCACCCGGTGACCGGCGGCTATCCGGTCATCGCGACCTTGGTCGATGAGGATGTCTCAAAGGCCGCTCAGCTCGCCCCCGGCACCCCCATCCGCTTTGTGCTGCTGGAACCCGGCTCATCGATGCCGCGGACGGGAGGTGGGCGCAGATGAACGAGCCCCATCAAGCAGCCGCCGCCACGGATGCTGCCCCCTGCAACGGCCTGTTGGAACGCGGGGTGGCCGCTCATGCGCACACCGGCGCGTGGGTGGCCGAACGGCTGCGTGCGCTCATCGCCGCAGGCAAGATGGTTCCCGGCCAAAAGCTTGGGGAAAAGGCGCTCTCCGAAACCTTTGGGATCTCCCGCAACACCCTGCGCGAGGCGTTCCGGATGTTGAACAACGAACTGATCATCACGCGGGTCCCCAACCGCGGGGTGTTCGTGGCTTCTCCCGGGCCGGAGGATGTACGTGAAATCTACGCGGTGCGCCGGATGATCGAACCGGCGGCGGTGGCCTGGGGCGCGGACCTAAATGTTGCCCAGCTGCACCGCACCGTGGTTTCTGGCCTGGAGGCGATGGCGGCCAGTGACACGGTCGGGGTCGCGGATGCGAACCAGCGGTTTCACGAACAGATTGTTGCCGGGTCAGGCAGCAGGCACCTGCAGGAGCTGATGCACCGCGTGCTGGCCCGGATGCGGTTGGCGTTCCAGTCGGCGCAGGGCACCACGGATTTCACCGCACCTACCTGCAGGGCAATGTGAACGTCGTGGGACTGCTCGATCGCGGGCAGCGGGTCGCGGCAGCCGACGAACTGCGCAGCTACCTGGAAGCGGCCGAAACCGAGTTGCTCTCACGGTTATCCGCCACGGCGCCGGGCGCTGCCCCTCGACGCGGTTAAAGCGCGTTTCCGCTGCCGCCACCGGCGGCTTGCCGACACAAAATCCCCGGGAGGCACCGGCAAGACGCGGCAGGCCCCCGCCCGCCTGAGTCATTCAGGTCGTGCGGGGGCCCGCGATGCGCCAGGACCTAGTGGAAGAAGTGGCGGGCGCCGGTGAAGTACATGGTGATGCCGGCTTCGTTCGCCGCGGCGATCACTTCCTCATCGCGTACCGAGCCGCCGGGCTGGACTACCGCCTTGACTCCGGCGTCAATCAGGATCTGCAGGCCATCGGCGAACGGGAAGAACGCGTCCGAGGCCGCCACGGCGCCCCGGGTGCGGTTCTCGGACTCGGCGCCGTCCACGTTCTCGGCTCCGCCGGCGGCGTCGGCCCCGGATTCAACGCTCACGCCCAAGGTGTTGGCGCGTTCCACGGCCAGCTTGCAGGAGTCCACGCGGTTGACCTGTCCCATGCCGATGCCCACCGCGGCACCGTCCTTGGCCACCAGAATGGCGTTGGACTTGGCGGCGCGCACCGCGCGCCAGGCGAAGGCCAGGTCGGCCAGGGTCTGCTCGTCGGCGGCCGAGCCGGCGGCCAGCGTCCAGTTGGCCGTGTCATCACCGTCGGCTGCGATGGTGTCCGACGCTGGATGAGCATGCCGCCGGAAATCTGGCGGAACTCGTTGGCGGCGCGGCGGTACCCCTCCGGCAGGGTCAGCAGGCGGATGTTCTTCTTGGCCGAAAGGATCTGCACGGCCTCATCTTCGAAGTCTGGGGCGATGACCACCTCGGTGAAGATGCCCTTGACGGTGTCGGCCATCGCTTGGTAACGGTGCGGTTCGCGGCGATCACCCCGCCGAAGGCGGAGACCGGGTCGGTGGCGTGGGCCTTGGCGTGGGCGTCGGCGATCGGGTCCGCGGCGCCCGGGGTGGCCACCGCAACACCGCACGGGTTGGCGTGCTTGATGACGGCCACAGCTGGTTCGCTGAAGTCGAAGGCGGCGCGCAGGGCGGCGTCCGCGTCCACGTAGTTGTTGTAGCTCATCGGCTTGCCGTGCAACTGCTTGGCCTGGGCGATGCCGGCCGGCGCGGCGGCATCGGTGTACAGGGCGGCCTGCTGATGCGGGTTTTCCCCGTAGCGCAGCACGCTTCGCGTTCCAGGGCCACCCCGGCGTAGGCCGGCCACTGGACCTGGCCCTGTTCGTCCTCGTCCAGGAACTGGCTGGCGGTCCAGGAGCCACGGCCGTGTCATAGGCGGCGGTGTGGGCGTAGGCCTTGGCAGCCAGGCGCTGGCGGGTCTTCAGGTCGAAGCCCCCGGCCTTGGCGGCGTCGATGACCTGCCCGTAGAAGGAGGGATCAACCACGATGGAGACCGCAGCGTGGTTCTTCGCGGCCGAACGCACCATCGCCGGACCGCCGATGTCGATCTGCTCGACCACGTCGTCCTGCGCGGCGCCGGAGGCGACGGTCTGCACGAACGGGTACAGGTTGACGACCACCAGGTCGATCGGGTCAATGTCCATGGAGGCCAGGGTGTCCATGTGCTTGCCCACGCGGCGGTCGGCCAGGATGCCGCCGTGGATCCGCGGGTGCAGCGTCTTCACGCGCCCGTCCAGCATTTCCGGGGAACCGGTAACCTGTTCCACCTCGGTGACGGGGATGCCGGCCGCGGCGATGCGCTGGGCCGTTGAACCGGTGGAGACCAGCTGCACCCCTGCCTCATGCAGTCCGGCGGCCAGCTCCTCCAGACCGGTCTTGTCGTAAACGGAAATCAGGGCGCGACGGATCGCTACACGGTCTAGGGCGGTCTTGCTCACGTAAATGGTCTCCCGGGCAGTGCGACATTGTGGTTGCGGCGGCACGGCGGCCGCCGCAACCATTCTAGCCCCGGGGTGCGGTCAACCTTCAGGATGTTTCGGACAGGGTCTGGTCCTGGACGATGTCGGGGAAATGTTCGCTGAGCTGTTCCGGGGTGAGGCACAGCTTCAGCAGTGTCTCGGCGTGGTCGTCGTCGGCCACGTAGGTGACCAGGTCCAGCTTGGTGCGTTCGTTCAGGGCATCACGCAACCCGATGGCCACCCTGACCATGGTGCGGTAGTAGGCGCGGATGGTTTCGCTCCAGCCTCACGCTGGGCCTGGGTGGCCAGCGCGTCGCTCCAGATTTCGGCGGCCACCTCCTCCACCAGCCGATGGAGGACCAGTGCCATTCGGTGGGTTCCCACTTGTCCGAATAGAATCCGTCATCCTCGTCGGCTTCCAGGTCCGCTTCCAGCGCCTGCAGCACATCGTCCAGGTCCTGGCCGTCGTGGTCCTCGTCCTCGGCCCCGTGCCCGTCGGTGGAGTCGTCCTCCGTTTCACGGTCCCCGGGTTCGACGCCGGAGTAGTCATCGGCGTCCGCCCGGTCCTCGTATTCCTCGTCCTCGTCCAGGTCCTCGCCGCGCGCCACCAGCAGTTCGCGGGTTTCGGTCAGCCGGTCGCGTTCCAGCGCCTGGATGGAGTTCAACGCCAGCAAGGGCATGTCAATGGACTCGGACTCCTCGCTGCTGACCCCGTGCAGGGCAATCGCGTAGAAGTCCTGGGTCGGGTGTTGTTCCAAAATCTCCGCCGCGTGTCGAAGGGCGGACACCCGTAGCGCCTCTTCGAGAGCGGTCCAATCTACTCCCATGTCCAGAGATTACCCCGTTCGGCGGGCCACCGGTAGGCCTTGACGCACCGGGCAATCGGGCGTAGCGATGTGCCCGAAGCCACGGCAGTGTCGGTAGGCTACTGCCTGTTGCCTCCGCAGCCGCACCCTCCACCGAAGGACTTTGACCGTGTCTACCATTACCCGCCCCTCCGCGCCCGCATTGTGCAGGAGCTGCCCTTCAAGTGGTCCGTGCAGGCTCGATCTTCATCATCGGCGGCCTGGGTTCATGTTCGACGCCTGGGACGTGACGCTGAACGGCGCACTGATCCCGCTGGTCGCCGCCGAGTGGGGGCTGGAGCGCACCACCGCGGCGCTGCTGGGCACCTCGAACCTGGTGGGGATGGCGATCGGCGCGTTCATCTGGGGCGGGCTGGCGGACCGCTATGGGCGCAAGAAGGCGTTCTCGGCGACCCTGCTGATGTTCTCGGTCTTCACGGTGCTGGGCGCGCTGTCCCCGAACTTCGGGTTCTTTGTGGCGTTCCGCTTCCTGGCCGGTGTGGGCTTGGGCGGCTGCATCCCGGTGGACTATGCGCTGGTGGGCGAGTTCACCCCAGCCCGGCTGCGCGGCAAGGTGCTCACCGCCATGGACGGGTGGTGGCCGGTGGGTGCGGCGCTGTCCTTCTTCATTTCCGGGGCCGTGATTGCCACGACCGAGAACTGGCGGCTGATCCTGGTGGTGATGATCCTGCCGGCGCTGCTGGTCTACTTTGTGCGCCGCCAGGTGCCCGAGTCCCCGCTGTACCTGGCCTCCCGGGGCCGGGAGTCCGAGGCGCGGGCGGTGATTGACGACCTGGTGACCCGCACCGGGGCCAAGATGCGCAAGTACCGGATCGAGATGCCGGACGCCAAGCCCACACCGTGGTGGCAGCAGGTGGTGGCGCTGTGGCGGTATTCCCGTCGCTGACCGCGACCAGCTGGCTGCTGTTCATCACCATCCTGCTGGTCTACTACCTGGCACTGACCTGGTTGCCCACCATCCTGGCCGAGGCCGGGATGGCCCAGTCCGCGGCCCTGTTCACCACCGCGGTGATGGCGTTGATGGGTCTGCTCGGGTGGTGATCGCCGCCCTGCTCGTTGAGCGGGTGGGCCGCAAGTGGCTGCTGGGCGTTTCCGCGCCACTCTCCGGCCTGGTGCTGGTGCTGGTGGCCCAGGTGCTTCACGTGCCGGCCGCCGCCATCG
>NZ_BAXF01000120.1:0-5669 GCF_001310435.1 Arthrobacter sp. JCM 19049
CGGCCGCCTGCTGGTGCGCGGCGAAGTCCCCGAGCAGCTGGCGGTGCCGGTAGGCGAGCATGCGCACGGTGGAGGAGGCCGGCATGCTGGAGTCAATCCGGTCGACCACCCGCGTGTGCCCGGTACCGACCGGTTCAAAAAGGTGTTCGTGGCGCCAGTGCAGCACCCTGGTGGGCAGGGACCGCCACCCTTGGGGCTCCAGTTGGTCGACAAAGCGCCGGCCCGGAATGTACTGCCGCGGCTGATGCCGGGCCACCCACTGCACTCCGGCTGGAAGCCGCAGCAGCGCGGTGCCGTCACGCAGTGATCGGGCTTCTTGTTCCACCTTCAGCGGCAGCCAGGGCGGCAGCAGGCGGCGCACCGCGCCAGGCCGGGAGAACCAGGCCACCACCTCATCGATGGGCTGGGACACTTGCACGGCGCGTTCAATGCTCATGTCCCAACCCTAGCGGAGAACCAGGCGGCCCGAGCGGTCTCCTGCCGCGGCGCTCAGGGCAGGATATGCCGCAAATTTGCGGGCTGCGGGCCAGCGAAAAGTTCCAGCTTGTTTTCGCAGGCCCCTTACCACCGATCACGGGCCGACGGGCCCGCTTGACATACCCCCCGGGGTATAGCTTAGGTTGGATGCATACCCCCACGAAAGGATGCACCATGCTTCTGGAACGCTTCTATGACGAAGATCTGGCCCAAGCCAGCTATTTCATTGGCTGCCAGCCAAGGGCGAGGCAATCGTCGTCGATGCCCGGCGTGACATCTCCGGGTACCTGGCACTGGCCGCCAAGCACGGAATGCGCATCGTCGCGGTGACCGAAACCCACATCCACGCCGACTACCTCTCCGGCACCCGCGAGCTGGCTGCCGCCACCGGGGCCGCCACCTACGTCTCGGGCGAGGGCGGAGCCGACTGGCAATACGGTTTCCAGGCCGAGCGCCTAATGGACAAGGACACCATCACACTGGGCAACATCACCGTGACCGCGCGCCACACCCCCGGCCACACCCCGGAGCACCTTTCGTTCCTCATCACCGACGGCGCCTTCAGCGACCAGCCCGGCTACATGCTCTCCGGCGATTTCATCTTCGCCGGTGATCTGGGCCGCCCGGACCTGCTGGACGAGGCGGCCGGCGGCGTGGACACCCGCTTCGCCGGGGCCAGGGACCTGTTCGCCTCGCTGCGCGACGTCTTTCTGAAGTTGCCGGACCACATCCAGGTCTACCCGGGCCACGGTTCGGGCAGCGCCTGCGGCAAGGCGCTGGGCGCCGTTCCCTCCACCACCGTGGGCTACGAGCGCAACTTCGCCTGGTGGGGCCGCTACCTGGCCAATAACGACGAAGAGCTTCATCGCCGAGCTGCTCGACGGACAGCCCGACGCCCACGCCTACTTCGCCCGAATGAAGCGCCAGAACCGCGACGGCGCCAAGGTGCTGGGCACCCTGCCGGAGTTGGTTCAGTTCACCGCACAGCAGATCATCGAGAAGACTTCCGCGAAAGAGGCGGTCTTCGTGGACACCCGTGGACATGTGGCGGTAGCCGAGGGCACCGTCGCCGGCGCCCTGGCCATCCCGGCCATTTCCAAGATGGCGAGCTTCGGCGCCTGGGCCTTCGACCCGCAAGCCGACGACCGCCAGCTGATCCTGTTCGCCGAGAACCTGGAGTCGGCCGAGGAAATGCGCGACCACCTGATGCGTGTGGGCATCGATGCGGTGTCCGGCTACGCCACCAGCCTTCGGGCCTGCCGGCTTTTACCCCGCCACGCGTGGACCCGACGGAGCTGGAGGACTTCGATCACGCCCTGCTCCTCGACGTCCGCGGCCGGGGCGAGTTCAACGCCGGAGCCATCCCGGACGCGAAGCACATCTCCGGCGGCCGCGCCTGTGGGCCCTGGACGAACTTCCGACCGACGGCAAGATCGTCACCTATTGCCAAAGTGGCCTGCGCAACTCGGTCGTTGCCAGCGCCTGCGCGATGCCGGGTACGACGTGGTCGAACTGACCGGCAGCTACGCCGGCTGGCTGCCGCCATGAACAAGACCAACGCCTAATCCAACCCCACGAAGAAGGACACCCCCTCAAGCATGAGCACCCCCATTGATGTCATGGACGCAGCGGCCCTAAAAAAGCTGCTGGCGTCCGACGAATCCGGCGTAGCAGTCCTGGATGTGCGCACCCCCGCGGAGTTTGAATCCGTGCATATCCCGGGCTCCTACAACCTGCCGCTGGAGCTGGTCGCGGAGCACGCCCACGACGTGACCCGCAAGCTGGGCAAGCAGATTGTGCTGGTTTGCCAGTCCGGTGTCCGCGCCGGCCAGGCGCAGCAGAGGCTGGTCGACATCCACATCGAAGCCAGCAGCGTGCTCGAAGGCGGCATCGCGGCCTATGAGAAGTCCGGCGGCACCGTGGTGCGCGGCACCCGGCGCTGGGCCATGGACCGTCAGGTCCGCATGAGCGCAGGCTCGCTGGTGCTGCTGGGCTTCGTCGCCTCGAAGCTGATCCACCCGAAGCTGGGCTACCTCTCGGCGGCGATCGGCGCGGGCCTGACCTATTCCGCGGCCAGCAATTCCTGCGCGATGGCCAGCCTGCTGTCCAAGATGCCGTGGAACCAGGCCAGCACGGCCAAAACCAACCCCCTGGCCCAGATCCCCAGCGCCGGGCAGCTGCTGAACCCGAACGGCAAGTAGGGGCAAGGACGTGGAGCCATTGGTGATTCTGGTCCTGGCCTTGTCGATCGTCGTCGGCCTGACCCTGGGTCTGCTGGGTGGCGGTGGTTCCATCCTGATGGTTCCACTGCTCACCTACGTCGCGGGCATGGACGCCAGGGAAGCGATCACCACCTCGCTGTTCGTGGTGGGCGTGACCTCGTTGGCCAGCCTGCCGCCCCACGCGCGGGCACGCCACGTTCGCTGGTCCCCGGCCTGGTCTTCGCCGCAGCGAGCATGAGCGGCGCGTTCCTCGGCGGCCTGGCCAGCGCGGCCATTCCCGCCACGGTGCTGATGGTGGCCTTCGCCATCATCATGCTGGCCAGTGCGCGGAACATGATCCGCGGACGGAAGAAGGCCGCCGGCGCCGAAGCCAAGGGCCGTTCTGTGCTGCTGTACATTCCCGTCGGCCTGGTCGTCGGCCTGGTCACCGGCCTGGTGGGTGCCGGCGGTGGCTTCCTCATCGTCCCGGCCCTGGTGCTGCTGGCAGGCTTGCAGATGAAGCATGCGGTCGGCACTTCCCTGCTGGTGATCGCCCTGAACTCGGCATCCGGGATGCTGGGGCACCTGAACTCCACCGCGGTCAACTGGCCGCTGACCCTGCTCATCACGGCAGCAGCCATCATTGGCTCCCTGATTGGAGCGCGACTGGCTTCGAAGGTGCCGGAGCAGAGACTGCGCCGCGGGTTCGGATACTTCGTGCTGGCCATGGGCGTCTTCGTCCTGGCACAGGAACTGCCGCACCCGGCAGGCGCCATCCTTGCCGCTGCCATGGCCCTGCTCACCCTCGCCTGCGTGCTCTGCACCAAAATCCCGCCCCTCTCCGCCATATGTCCCTGGCGCAATGCCCGGGCGGCGCAGTAACCGCCAACAACCAAAGGAGCATCAATGAAACCGCTAGAATTGACCGAAACGAACTTCGCTGAAACCGTCAAGTCCTCTGCCATGCTGCTGGTCGACTTCTGGGCAGCCTGGTGCGGCCCGTGCCGCAACTTCGCACCCGTCTTCGACACCGCCGCAGGATTGCACCAGGAGGTGATCTTCGGCAAGGTGAACACCGAGACGCAGCAGAACTTGGCGGCCGCCGCCCAGATCACCTCCATTCCCACGCTGATGGCGTTCAAGGACGGCGTGCTGGTTTATTCCCAGCCCGGTGCGCTGGACTCCCGCGGCCTGGAGGAACTGATTGCCTCGCTGAAGAACCTGGACATGGAAGCCGTGCACGCCCAGATGGCGGCCGCGGGGAAGTCCCAACAGTAATCCGGGGGTGCACCCATGGTCTTTTCGAATAGGAGCACATCATGCGCAACGCAGATGAAGCCACACGCAAACGCATCCTCAACCGCCTGAAGCGGGCCCGCGGCCAGCTTGATGCAGTGATCAACTCGGTTGAAAACGACGGCAAGTGCCGCGACGTGGTCACCCAGCTCTCTGCCGTGTCCACCGCCCTGGACCGCGCCGGATTCGCCATCGTGGCCACGGCCATGCAGCACTGCCTTATCGATCCCGAAAAGACCGCCGAAGCGGAAGACGGCTTGACCGTCGAAGAGTTGGAGAAGCTCTTCCTCTCACTTTCCTAGATTTACGGCTTACGAGCCAGAGAAGGAGGCACCTCATGTGCCGACAGGTTTCCTGCAAAAAATGTGGCAAGACCACCTGGGCCGGCTGCGGCCAGCACGTTGACTCGGTTATGCGCGGCGTCCCCGCAAAGGACCGCTGTCAAGGCCACGAGAACGAGCCGGGCAAGGGCTTCTTTAGCCGGCTCTTTGGACGCTAGAGCCGGGAGCGGTTAACCCAGGCCCCTGGAAGCAGTTGTGCAAGAAACTGCAGCTGCGTTGCGGGAATCCGGGTTGTACACCCCGATTCCCGCATGACACGAAGTCCACTTTCATCTGATCTCCCGGTAGCCACCGCCTGATAAGGACGCAAGGCGGTGCATCATAAGGCATATGGGGCCACCGGATCGCTCGTCTGCCAGGCACGAAATGTACCGGCGGAACCGCTTTGGGGTACGACCGCCAGCACTTTGGACTGGCGGCTGCCCCACGAGCCGGTACCAAGTATCACCGTGGCCGCCGTGCTGGCCTGTGCGAGTGCTAGGACAACGAAGGATTCGCGCGCTCAAGCACCCACACGGGGCGGACCCCAGGGGGATCCTGCATCCCCCACGCTTCGCGTGTGAGATCAACTCACCCACTGCAAAGGGAGTTTGCCTCACCGCCTCTTCAGGCTTCAGGCAGTAGCCGCGGCCAGCAGCTCCAACACGTGCTGGTAGTCCTTGCCGGTGGCCCGGCTCATTCCCAATTCGCAGGTGCGGTTGCAGGAAGCATGGGCCTGGCTGTCCAGCTGGCGCACCTGTTCGGCCTGAACAGCGGTGGCCGAGGCGGTCAGCTCCGGATGCAGCATGCCCCGGTCCCCGGCAAAGCCACAACATCCCCAGTCTTGGGCACCTGCACGGTGTGGGAAACCGCCTGGGCAATCTGCACCAGCTGGTCGTTCAGCCCCATCTGGGTGGAGGAGCAGGTGGGGTGCAGGGTCAGCGACTGGATTTTCCGCCCCGCCGGCAACCGGTGCAGCAGGTGCTCGGCGGTGAAGCCGAGCACGTCGATGACCTGGAATCCGGCCTGGCCCAGGATGTGCTCAAACCCCTCGGTGCAGCTGCTCGCGTCGGAGATCACCGGCAGCCTGCCGCCGGCAGGCTGGGCGGCACGCACCCGGTTCAGGACGCGGGCCTCCATCACCTCATGACCCTGCGCATAGCCCTTGGAGGTCCAGGGTGTGGCACAGCACATGGATTCGATGCCCTCGGGCACCAGCACCGCGACCCCGGCCCGGCGCAGCAGCTGTTCGAACGCGGCTCCCACCCCCGGCCCCATCCCCGCAGGAGCCGAACATGGAGTTGACGCAGGCGCAGGTAGAGCGCCACCGGCTCGGCATCGGGGACACCGAGCCGTCCGGTCAACGGTTTGCGGG
>NZ_BAXF01000121.1:0-5606 GCF_001310435.1 Arthrobacter sp. JCM 19049
GCTGGGCCGCAGCGGCGGAGGCCGGCAGCGGTCGCGCATCCTCCGGGCGGTCCACCAGCGGGGACATGGTGCCGTCAAAATCCAGGGCAATCACCAGGGGTGAAGTGCCCGACAGGCCGGTGAGGGCCCGACGCAGCTCGGGGCTAAGGGCTGAGACCAATGATCCATCCATGCTTCTGTCCATGTGTCTGTTCTATCGCGGGCCGCGACACCGGTTAGGCCTTGACGCGCGACTTGATGGCCGCGAGTTCCTCCAGGAACTTGTTCGACCACCGCATTACGTCGTGCTCCTCCAGGTGGCGGAACATCCGGCGCATACGCCGTGACTGCTCCTGCGGCGACATGTTCGCGGCATCCACAATACGCTGTTTCATCCCGTCAATGTCGTGCGGGTTGACCAGCACCGCCTGGGTCAGCTGGTCGGCCGCGCCGGTGAACTCGGAGAGCACCAGCACGCCCTTGCCGTCCTGGTGGGCGGCCACGTACTCCTTGGCGACCAGGTTCATGCCGTCGCGCAGCGAGGTCACCAGCAGCACGTCGGCCGCCAGGTACATGGCAATCATCTCGCGCATCGGGTAGGAATGGTGCAGGTAGCGCACCGTGGTGTGGCTGAGCGTGTCGTGCTGGCCGGTAATCTGGCCGACCATCAGCTCGACCTGGTTGCGCAGTTGGATGTAGCGGTCCACGTTCTCGCGGCTGGGGCTGGCGACCTGAATGAGGCAGACCTCGCCGGCCTTGAGCTGCTTGTCGGCCAGGATCTCCCCGTAGGCCTTCAAACGGTGGCGGATCCCCTTGGTGTAGTCCAGGCGGTCCACACCCAGCATCACGGTCTTCGGGTTGCCCAGGCCCTCACGGATCTGGCGGGCGCGTTCCTGGATCTGCGGATCCTTGGACAGCTCGGCCACATCGGCGGTGTCGATGGAGATCGGGTGGGCGGCGGCGCGGCACACGTTCTGAACGCTGTGCGAGGCATCCGGGGTCGCCTCATGGCCCTTGACCGAGTAGTTGGTGTAGCGGCGCAGCCCGCGCACGAAGTTTGCCGCGTCGGTTTCGCGCTGGAAGCCACCAGGTCGGCTCCGGCCAGGCCCTCCAGGATCTGGCGGCGCCAGGGCAGCTGGGAGAACAAGCTGGCCGGCGGGAACGGGATGTGGTTGAAGAACCCGATGCGCAGATCCGGGCGGGCCTCACGCAGCATCTTGGGCACCAGCTGCAGCTGGTAGTCGTGCACCCACACGGTCGCGCCGCGGGCTGCCACCCGCAGCACCGCGTCGGCAAAGCGGCGATTGACCTTGCGGTAGTTCTCCCACCAGGTGCGGTGGTATTCCGGGGGCACAATCACATCGTGGTACAGCGGCCACAGGGTCGAGTTGGAGAAGCCTTCGTAGTACAGCTGCAGGTCCTCTTCGGAGAGCGGAACCGGCACCATGTGGATTTCGTCCTTGTCGAAATCCTCCAGCACCTCGTCGGTGGCGCCATGCCACCCGACCCAGGCGCCGGTGGAGGCCGCCATGATGGGAGCCAACGCCGTCACCAGCCACCGGGGGAGCGGCGCCATCCTGGCGAACCGTCCTCATTGGTGATGCGGTCAACCGGCAGACGGTTGGCGACCACCACGAAATCATAGTCCGTATCCGGGATCTGGATCTCAGCGTCCTGGCTCACGATTGACCTCCTGAATGTCGTGATTCGCGCATTCGGTGATTCATCTGCGCACGATGGTTCCACGACGAATTCTACTAACGTCGGGGACCCCATTACCTCATGAGCCTAGTGAATCAATGTGACGAAGGAAACTTGGATGGATATTTGTGTCTCCAGTTGGCGACGGATCCGCGCTGCCGGCTGAGCGGCATATTTGGGAAGCATAAGTGAGTGCTGTGAAGCGCTCTCAAGGGCGCCATTGGCGCGACTTTGCGCCAATGGATTGGCTAGGATTGTCTCGGATTCAGTCTGTCGCAGAGCAAGGACTCAGAGAATATGTCTTCAACAAACCCCCGGCCGTCCAAGTCTGAACGGCAGGCCGCGCGCGCGAAAAGGCCGCGCAGATCCGAGCTGCCCAGGAAGCGGCGGAGAAGCGCAAGTCGCTGTTCGTCGAGCTGGGCGTCGTCGCCGCAGTGGTCGTGGTGATCGCGCTGGTGGTCGTACTGATCCTGCAGAACCAAAGCGGCAAGGTCGCCGATTCGGGGACGGCTCCGAAGGGCGGCAACGCCGCCGGCGGCATCACCCTGGTTTCGGACACCGAGTTCGCCTCAACTTCCGAAGTCAACGTGGATGTCAACAACGCTGGCGAAGCACAGCAGGGTGCGGAACCCAAGCCGCGCGACCTGAAGGTGGGGGCCAAGGACGAACCGGTGAACATCACCATTTACGCCGATGCGAACTGTATTCACTGCGCGGACTTTGAAAAGACCTACGGCCAGCAGCTGCACCAGTGGCTGGCTGATGGCAAGGTCACCGTGGAATACCGCATGGTCGGTTACCTGGATCGTGGTTCGGCCACGAACTACTCCTCACGTGCGGCCAACGCCATGGCCTGCGTTGCCGATGCCGACCCTTCGGCCTACCTCGGTTTTGTCGAGGGCGTCTTTGCCCACTACGAGCAGGGCGAGATGAAGAATGCCCAGCTGGCAGAGTTGGCCAAGTCCAAGGGCGTGGACGTCTCCAAGTGCATCGATGACGGCAACTTCCGCCCGTTCGTGCAGTACACCACCGCAGCCGCCCAGGCTGACGGCATCGCCGGTACCCCGACAATCTTTGTCCAGGACAAGGAATTCGTGCTGGGCCAGGATGACTTCGTGGCCCAGGTCGAAGCGGCCATGAAGGCCAACGCCTAACCTCTTGGGGGTTCGCGGGAGGATCGGGTAGGATCCCGTATTGATCTCGCACCCAAGAAGCCGTGGGGAGTCCGCTATGACGCGGGCTCCTTCGGCCGTTAAGAGGGCAGCTTTCGGCTGGCGCTGTGAGGGGCGAATTCGCCCGCGGGTGGCAGTTCCGATATTCTTATTCGGTACGCCTCCTTAGCTCAGCTGGCCAGAGCGTCTGTCTTGTAAACTGAAGGTCACCGGTTCGAATCCGGTAGGGGGCTCTCTTCACCCGGCGAGCATGCGCGTTCGAGCATGTTCCCGGGGGTTTTGCTTTTCCCTTTCCCAACGCTCACCCTTCCCGCCATTAGGGCGGACTTGAGCGTGCAGGGCTGGCCCTCTGTCGTCCGGTAACCATCGCGTTCGCCGCCCGAGGGACATCGGTACCCTGAGAGAATCCTCAAAAATCTGGAAGATCTGAATCTTCGCGGCTATCTTCTCCCTACACCTGCCGTTGTTGTGGCAACCGTTCTTGCGTTGCTGCTCGTAGTCGGTTCCACTCACACGCAGCGTGACTGATGGGGACATTCTGGAAGTTGCGAGTTGTGGAGGTTAGGACAAATGCCAGGTCGAGTCGCCCGGTCGCGTACCGCACAGCGGGTCTCGGAACTGATCGGAACCCGCCATGGTCGCCAATACCTGCAGCAACACGGTTGGATGCCGGGCATGCCGGTCATTATGACCGGGCCCCGGGAACCACTGGATGATGTGATGGGGTTGGTCTCCGTCCACGAAGGACCGAGTCTGGTCGCAATGATTGACCCAATCAGCGACCAGTTGCGGTTTCTGCATGTTTCATTGCCTACCCCAGTCCTGCAGGTAGTAGGACTGGAAGCCCCTGGAACCATAATCAGTTCCTTCTTTGACCGGGCCAGGCGAAGCGTTTCGGTTACATTTCGGGTGAAGTACTGGCCTTACAGTGCGGTCGCCCATGCCCTGCCGCCCAGGTTTGCCCAGCCACTGGTCGCACCGACCGCCGCAACCACTGGGGCACAGATGGTGGAACCACAACCGTTCGGCGCGAGCTTGTCGGCCCGTTCCTAAGCGTTCGGGAGCCGATGTGAGGAGCTGAGAAACCGACTTTCTGCGGAACCCGGTGCCCCACTTCGACCAAAGACAGCGCTCGTGTACGTCCGGGGCGCTCGCCGGAAGCTGGTTCGAAGACAAAAGTGTGCTGAGAACAACCCGCATGCGGTGGTGCCGCAGGCTCAGCGGGGAGTTGACTCGGTATTCTGGAAGCCGGCGTAAGCCCGAAACCTTCTTCGAGCAAAGGACGAACGATGGCCGGTGGACTGGTAGCACTCCTGGACGACATCGCGGCTCTGGTCAAGCTGGCCTCCACCTCATTGGACGATGTGGCCTTGGGCGCCGGAAAGGCCAGCAGCAAGGCGCTGGGTGTCGTGGTGGATGATGCCGCGGTCACCCCGCAATATGTGGCCGGAATTTCGCCCAAGCGCGAGCTGCCGATCGTGTGGAAGATTGCGCTGGGCTCAATTCGCAACAAGCTGCTGATCATCCTGCCGCTGGCGCTGCTGCTCTCACAGTTTGCCCCCTGGGCGCTAACCCCCTTGCTGATGCTGGGCGGCACCTACCTTGTCTTCGAAGGGGCGGAGAAGGTGCTGGAACTGTTGCACATCATCCGCCACCACGACCCGGTGTCCGGCGAACAGGTGCGCGATGAAAAGTCGATCATCGGTGCCGCGGTGCGCACGGACTTGATCCTGTCTGCGGAGATCATGGTGATCTCCCTGAACGAGGTCGCCGCCGAGGGCTTTTGGATGCGCACCATGATCCTGATCGCGGTGGCCCTGGGCATGACCATTGTGGTGTACGGGGTGGTCGGGCTGATCGTGAAGATGGATGATGTCGGTCTGCACCTGGCCCAGCGCACCTCCCACTTCCTGCAGTTGATCGGCCGGGCCCTGGTCAAGGCGATGCCGGTGATCATGTCCGTGCTGGGCAAGGTCGGTGTGGTGGCCATGCTCTGGGTTGGCGGGCACATCATACTGGTCGGTCTGGACGAGCTGGGCTGGCACGCCCCCTACGCGCTGGTGCACCACCTGGAGCTGGCGGCCGCCGGAGCCACCGGCTCCGCTGGTCCGGTTATCGGGTGGCTGGTGAACACCGGGCTCTCCTGCGTCGCCGGCTTGCTGGTGGGCAGTGTCGTGACTGGCATCGTGCTGGGGATCCGCCGGATCCGCCAGGGCCGCAGCGCCCAGCACGCCTAATCCCGGGCCCCTGCGGTGACATCCGCAGGGGCGCGGTGGACCTGGTTGTGGATAGGATTGGTCGGATACGGCCGTTGCCGCACTCGCCTTGCGGTCGGGAACGGAACCGGGCCGCCGGATGAGGCAGAACCGGGCTAAAGTGTCGGCGAGCCATGGAAAGATCAAAGCGTGTTGAGCAGTGAACAAGTAAAGGCAGCAGCCGCGGCCCGGCATGGGCGCGGCGCCTACTTCACCCCGGAACCCATAGCACGCTTCATGACCGGCTGGGCACTGGACCAGGGCGCTCGCCGGGTCCTGGAACCTTCCTGCGGAGAAGCCCAGTTCCTGACGGTCGCGCATGAACTGCTTGATGACGGGCGCGGGGCCACCAGCCTGCACGGCATTGAACTGCATGAGCCGTCGGTGCACGCCGCCGAACGGATCCTCGCCGAGCACGGGGCCAGCGCGCGAATCCGCTGCGCTAACTTCTTTGAGGTCACCGGTCGCCAGGACATGGACGCGGTGATCGGCAACCCGC
>NZ_BAXF01000122.1:0-5595 GCF_001310435.1 Arthrobacter sp. JCM 19049
CCGGATCGCGCTGTGCACCGGCGGCAGCTTCACCCTGCAGCGCGACGGCCGGCAGCTTCAGCTGCACCGCGGGGACTCGGTGTTCCTGCCGGCCGGCTCCCCCGTGCTGGCCCAGGTGCTGGATGGGACGGACGCGACCCTGTTCCTGGCCAGCGCCCAGACCCCAGGAGACTAAACCGGAGGGCGGCCCCGCCCTCCGGGCTAGGGGCCATTCCCCGCATAATGCAAAAGGCTTCGGCGTTGCCTTCCGGAAACATCCGGGGGCAACGGCCGAAGCCTTTGGTGATGGCGGGAAAGCCTAGCGGGTGTAGGCTTCCCACTTGTCCTGGGCGTGCTCGCCCTCGACGAAGCGGATGGTGCCGGACTTCGAACGCATCACGATCGACTGGGTGTGGATGCGGTTGTGCTTGTACCGCACCCCGCGCAGCAGGTCACCGTCGGTGATGCCGGTGGCGGCAAAGTAGCAGTTGTCGGAGGTGACCAGGTCGTTGGTGGTCAGCACGCGGTCCAGGTCGTGGCCGGCCTCCAGGGCCTTGTTGCGTTCGGCCTCATCGGTGGGCCACAGCCGGCCCTGGATGACCCCGCCCAGTGCCTTGATCGCGCACGCGGTGACGATGCCTCCGGGGTTCCGCCGATGCCCATCAGTGCATCAACGCCGGTGCCCTCACGGGTGGCGGCAATCGCGCCGGCCACGTCGCCGTCCATGATCAGCTTCACGCGGGCGCCGGCCTCACGGATCTCGTTGATCAGCTTCTCGTGGCGCGGACGGTCCAGCACGGTTACGGTAATCTGGCTCATCTTCTTGCCCTTGGCCTTGGCCATCAGGTGCAGGTTCTGCTTCACCGGCAGACGCAGGTCCACCAGCTCGGCCGCTTCGGGCCCGGTGACCAGCTTCTCCATGTAGAACACGGCCGACGGGTCAAACATGGAACCGCGGTCGGCCACCGCCAGCACGGACAGGGCGTTGTTCAGGCCCAGGGCGGTCAGCCGGGTGCCGTCGATCGGGTCCACCGCGACGTCGCATTCCGCGCCGGTGCCGGTGCCCAGCTTCTCGCCGTTGAACAGCATCGGGGCTTCGTCCTTCTCGCCTTCGCCGATGACGACCACGCCGTTGAAGTTCACGGTGGACAGCAGGCCGCGCATGGCGTCCACGGCCGCGCCGTCGGCCGCATTCTTGTCACCGAAGCCCACCCACGGGGAGGAGGCGATGGCCGCGGCCTCGGTGGCACGCACCAATTCCAGCGCCAGGTTACGGTCCGGTTCGGCCTCGGATACCGACAGTCGTGGAGAGAGTTGGGCAAAGTTGTTCTTTTCGGTCACGAAAATTCCCATCGCTTCGGTCGTAAGGTATTGCGCCTATGCAAACATCCCCATCATATCGCTTGGCCGTCTTTAGGCTGAATCACACGACACCACCTGACACACCCGTCCGCCGGGAGAACCGTATGAGCGGATTGGGGCCTCCCCCGCCCGGGCGGTGGGCGTGTCCTCGGCCACCTTGGTTCGATTTGTGCGCCGGCTTCGGGGAGAATGGTGGGGTGCAGCCAAGCAATGACCAGCAGCCTGAAACCACTCCCACGGACGCCCCGGCGGCGCGCCGTGACCTGAACGACCCCGAGGCGACGTTCGAGGATTTGCCCTACAAGCCGCAGCTCACCCAGAGCCAGGCCAAGCGGGCGAACCAGACGTTCAAGGGGATGGTGCTCTCACTGCTGTTCACGGTGGCGGCGGTCATCCCAATCCTGCTGCTGAACCCGCTGCAGAAGGCCGATGAGGCCGACCGGGCAGTGAACCTGCAGCAGGTCGCCGAACAGGCGGCCCCCGAGGCGAGCTTCGAGCCATGGACACCGCAGCTGGGCGAGGGCGAGTACGCGAACTTTGCCCGCTGGAAGACCTCCCAGGTGCAGGAGGTTTCGTACTGGGAATTTGGCCTGGTGATGCAGGAGAAGGACTTCGTGTGGGTCCGCCAGATCTCCAATGAGCAGTTCAACGCCAGCTGGCTGGCGACCATCACCGACAACGCGACGCCCACCGACAAGCTGAACATTGGCGGGGCCGAATGGGAGCAGCGGACCAAGGACGATCAGAGCTACCTGATCTCCCAGCGCAGCGACTCCACGCTCATCCTCTCCAGCGACACCTCCCCCGAACAGCTGTTCAACCTGGCCCAGGTAGCCACCCAGCAGGTCAAGTAGCACCGCCAGCCCAGGCCCGCCGGCCGCACTCCACCCACCGACTCCGCCCGGTACGCCACCAAGGACCACACCCATGCCCGAACACCACCTTGCACCGCGCCTGAGCCCGCGCCAGGCCTGGCACCTGCTGCGCGAAGGCAACTTCCGCTTTGTCAACGGGCAGACCCGCCACCCGAACCAGGACGGGGCCCGGCGCCAGTCGCTGATCCACTCCCAGGAACCGTTTGCGGTGATCTTCGGCTGCTCCGATTCCCGGCTGGCCGCGGAGATCATCTTCGATGTCGGGCTCGGTGACATGTTCGTGGTGCGCACCGCCGGGCACGTCATCGACACCGCGAGCTTGGCTCCCTGGAGTACGCGGTGCAGCTGCTGAACATCCCGCTGATAGTGATCCTGGGCCACGACAACTGCGGAGCGGTGACCAGTGCCATGGAATCCCGCCAGACCGGCAACATGCCCCAGGGTTCATCCGTGATCTGGTCGAGCACATCACCCCTCGGTGTTCGCCGCCGAAAGCCACAACCTGTTTGATGTGAACTCCACCGTCGTCGAGCATGTCCAGCAAACCTCCGAACGGCTCGTGGAGCGCTCGCGCCTCATCGGGGACGCGGTCCACAGCGGACGCACCGCGGTGGTGGGCGTGACCTACCGGCTGGCCGAAGGCAAGGCGCAGATCGTCTCCGGCTTCGGTATCTCCTAGTCGGGCCCGGTTCCGCGGAAGCACCCCACGCCACCCGGTGACCCGCGTCACTACCATGGGTGATTTTTAGACTACGCAGTTGTTTCCTAATGCACCTCGCACGTAGCGTTAAGCCATGACCAGTAGTGATGATTTCCGCATTGAACACGACACCATGGGCGAAGTCCGGGTCCCGAAGGACGCGCTGTACCGCGCCCAGACCCAGCGTGCCGTGGAAAACTTCCCGATCTCCGGCAAGCGCCTGGAGTCCGAGCACATCAAGGCCCTGGCGCAGGTAAAGAAGGCGGCCGCGCGCGCCAACCTCGAATTGGGTGTCATCGACGGGGAACGTGCCGAGGCGATCATCGCCGCCGCCGACGCCGTGGCCAGCGGCGAGTATGACGGGCACTTCCCCATTGACGTGTTCCAGACCGGTTCAGGCACCAGCTCGAACATGAACACCAACGAGGTCATCGCCGAGCTGGCCAGCCGCCACCTGGCCGAGGCCGGCTCCTCCACCACCGTGCACCCCAACGACCATGTAAACGCGTCGCAGTCCTCCAATGACGTGTTCCCCACCTCGGTGCACGTGGCCGCGACCGCGGCGCTGACCGGCAAGCTGATCCCGGCGCTGGAGGTGCTCGCCGCCTCGCTGGAGGCCAAGGCCGAAGAGTTCAAGGACATCGTCAAGTCCGGACGCACCCACCTGATGGACGCCACCCCGGTCACCCTGGGCCAGGAATTCGGCGGTTACGCCGCCCAGGTGCGCTACGGCATCGAACGGATCCAGGCCGCCCTTCCGCGCGTGGCCGAGGTCCCGCTGGGCGGCACCGCCGTCGGCACCGGCATCAACACCCCGGAGCTTCCCGCAGCACGTGCTGAAGTTCCTGAGCGAGGACACCGGGCTGCCGATCACCGAGGCCCGCAACCATTTCGAGGCCCAGGCCAACCGCGACGGCCTGGTCGAGGCCTCCGCGGTGCTGCGTTCGATCGCGATCTCCTACATGAAGATCAACAACGACCTGCGCTGGATGGGTTCGGGCCCGAACACCGGGCTGGGCGAAATCGCGATCCCGGACCTGCAGCCCGGTTCCTCGATCATGCCCGGCAAGGTCAACCCGGTAATTTCCGAGGCCGCCATCCAGGCCGCCGCCCAGGTCATCGGCAATGACACCACCATCGCCTGGTCCGGCACCAACGGCATGTTCGAGCTGAACGTGGGCATCCCGGTGATGGCTGCGAACCTGCTTGAATCCATCCGCCTGCTGACCAACGTCAGCCAGGTGATGGCCGAGAAGATGATCGACGGGATTACCGCGAACGAGGAGCGCGCCCGTTTCCTGGCCGAGGCGTCCCCCTCGATCGTGACCCCGCTGAACAAGCTGATTGGCTACGAGAACGCGGCGAAGATCGCCAAGAAGGCCGTGGCCGAAAAGCTGACCGTCCGCGAGGCCACCATCGCCCTGGGCTTTGTGCAGCGCGGGGAGATTTCCGAGGAGCAGCTCGATGAGCTGCTGGATGTCTCCACGATGACCGGCAAGCACTAGCCTTCGCCGCTTCGTCTCCCGGCGGCGGGTCGTCACTGACGGCCCGCCGCCGTTTCACGTTCCGGCCCGGTAAGGAGGGCTTAGCCGAAGTAGCCGCCCACCCGGGGCGCCAGGGCCCAGCGCAGCGCCCGCTCATGCAGCGGCGGCAGCTGGGGGTAGGCGTCCAGCGCGAAGTACGCGGTTTCCAGGTTCTCCCCGTCCAACGGCCGGGGCTGGAGCTCATCCAGGGCCTCGGCCCGGAAGACGATGTCCACGTACTGGGCCTGGTCCCCATTCGGGTACTGGGTGGGTGCGGTTACCCCCACCCCGATCAGGTGCGTCACCGCACAGCGCACCCCGGTTTCCTCCTGCACCTCGCGCACCGCGGTCACTGCCGGCTCCTCCCCCGGCTCGATGATTCCGGCTGGCAGCGTCCACAGCCCGTTGTCCGAGCGGCGCACCAGCAGCACACCACGCTGATCGAGCACCACCACTTTCACCCCTGACAGCCAGAGCGGTGCGGTGCCGACATGGTGGCGCAGTGCCGTGATGAATTCGGGGGTAGCCATCCGTTCATGGTGTCATACCCAGGGCGATCGCCGCACCCAGGATCATGAACGGGCCGAAGCACATGGGACTTCATGCTCAGTTTGCGCAGCAGCATCCCGCCAAGCACCACCAGGCTGGCGGTGACAAAGGCGAACAGGGTAGCCAGCAGCAAGGAGCCGAGCGAAAAGTAGCCCAGGTTCAGTCCCAGCACGCCGGCCAGCTTCACATCCCCCATTCCCATGGCCCCGCGTCCGAGCACCGCAATCAGCAGGTAACCCCCGCCCAACAGCAGCAAACCCAGTCCCGCCCACAGCAGGTCGACAACGTTCCCACGCAAAACGCTGATCAGCAGCAGCAGCGCGGCGCTGGCTCCGGCCCACCGGGCCACCAGCCGGTTCGGCAGCCGGTGCACCGCAATGTCGCTCAGGCTCAAGCGAGTACCGAAATACAGGAAGCACAGCACATAGGCGACGCCGGCCATCCGCAGCCACGGCCCGTCGGTCCACAGCGCGGCCAGCGACACCCCGGCTGGGACGAACCGGCCCGGGACGCTTCACCCAGCAGCAGACCCACCATGTACAGAGCATAGGCCGCATTCGGCATTCGCGGGGCAGCCGGCCGGGGGCTGTGCACAATCCGGCCGAGC
>NZ_BAXF01000123.1:0-5562 GCF_001310435.1 Arthrobacter sp. JCM 19049
CTGAGCAGCCTACGGAGGAGCCGACCGAGGAGCCGACTGAGCAGCTACGGAGGAGCCGACTGAGCAGCCTACTGAAGACCCGAGCGAAAGCCCGACTGAAGACCCGAGCGAAAGCCCGACTGAAGACCCGAGCGAAAGCCCGACTGAAGACCCGAGCGAAAGCCCGACTGAGTCAGACGATCCGAGCGAGAGCCCGTCGGAGTCGGATGATCCGAGCGAAAGCCCGACTGAGTCGCAGGCGCCGACTGAGGACTCATCGGATGACCCGTCCCAGGAGCCGACGAGGTCTGAATCCCCGAAGCAGACGGAGAAGCCGAAGGAAGATCCGCTGGCAGACACCGGTTCGTCGGCTACCCCGCTGCTGGCCGTTGCAGGCGCACTTGGACTGGGTGGAGCCCTGCTGTTGATTCTGCGTCGTTCAAACCGCCGTCACGGCTAAGCGACTTAACAGGTTGAAGCTGCTATGCAGCCGCAACCAATGAGAAGTGCCCCGGTTACAGAGCCGGGGCACTTCTCATTCAATACCCACCAACTTATTGGCAGGCTTTACGCGCTCAAGGCTAAGCTCAAAAGCCGAGGGCGGTTCGCACGGCCAGCCAGAAAGAAATGTGAGATTCCGGATGAATAAACTGCAAATGCTCAAGGTGGCTGGAACCATTGGGACTGTCGCTTTTGCGCTGACAGGTTGTGGCAGTGACACTGGAACACCTACCGCTCCCGAAGAGTCGCAGACCCAGGAACAGCAAACACCGGAGAGCTCAGTGGACCACGAACAGCTGTTGAACCTCAATGACCAGCTTTCGTCGTCGTTGGGTGCCGCCTACGTGCAGGGTTGGATCCAAGACGACAAGCTTCATGTAGCCACCAATGACGAATCAAAGGTGCAAGAAATTGAAGACGCTGGCGCGGTCGCAGAATTCGTGAAGTTCAGTTCGCAGCAACTGCGGGACGCGATCGGAAAGATTGTGGCTTGGCAAGCCGAGCAGGAGCCAGAAATTGCGAATGCCATCCATGGGTACTCCATTAGCGCTAAAGACGGGGGACTGATCCTCCGTGTCGATTCCAAACACCTCGATCAGGTCAAGGAATTGATGGAGAAGGATCAGCCTGCCGACGAAATAAAGCTGACGTTCACCCCGAGTTCGGGGATCGCCAGCCCAGCAGTAGGGCAGCCCTAACGCTTTCCCAGGCTGCAATCCCGGCAGCGGCACGCCGCCTATTGATGTCCAAGGAAGGCTCAACAGGCGGCGTGCTGTTGGTTCCTCACCTAAGAGCGTGGCGGCGCCATACTCGCGTACCGGGCGGCCAACTGCTGCCGGTTGCGAGTTCCCGTACGTCGGTACAGCTTGGTGAGTCGGGCCTCGACGGCGCTAACCGAGATGAACAGTTCCTTGGCGATGGCCTTGTTGGTCAATCCGTCATGGACCATCCGAACCACGGCAATCTCTTCACGGCTTAGGCTCAGGGGAGTGTTAGGGGAAGTGGCTGTCACTGGAGCTTCCAGGTCCTCCAGCTTCGCCATCCACCCCCGAGCACCGAGACTGCGGTACAGGGCCCGTGCTGCCTGTAGATGCTCCCTTGCCGCCTGGGTGCGGCCCATCGAGCGGAGCCGCTGACCAAAGCAATGGCGCAGGCGCGCCAACTCAAACGTGTTATCCGAACTCGTCCAGTCATCGAGCAATTGCTGGAACCGAGTCAGGGAGCTGTGCCCTGCATGGCCAGCGCCTGGGCGCAGCGCATTGCCAGCTTCGGACGCCGCCCAGGAACGGCGGCCATGATCTCTTGCCGTGAGCGATACTCATCTACGGCTTCTTCGGTGCGCCCCAGCATCACCAGGGCCTCAATCAGTGCGCAGGTGGCCCTGACATAGCGCAGGTTCCCCGGGCCTGATGCAGCCGCAGCGTTCGCCGATAGGCTTCCACCGCTGTCGAATAATCCCCGGTCATTAATCCCCGGTCACCGGCCATCATCGCGATCCGGGAGAGCAGCATCGGAGAACTCTCGCCCAGGATCCGTGGTTCCAATGACTGGAAGTACCACTCGGCCATGTCCGGGCGGTTCTTGTTCATCCAATACCAGGCCTGGATTAGCTGGGGGACGGGGCTGAGCAAGGCCGGGCCATCGGCTGCGATCCAGCGTTCAACCAGTTGCATGGCCCGGGGATAGTTCTGATTCAGGATCGCGTTGGCCGCGTTCAGGAGCAGCAGCAAACGTTCCATGAGCGGGCTAGCGCCTTCCGGGGCGGCAGACAGCCGCGAAAAGACCTCCCGGGCTTCCAGAAAGCAGTCCGTGGTGCTCAGCCCAACCCCGAGGGCCAGCATGAGAATCCCGTCGCCCGGCTCCTTCGGGGCCACCGGCAACTGGAGAAACCGGCCCATCAGCTGCTGCCGGTCGTGATTCAGGGCAGCGCACAACAACTGGGCCGCTTCGTATTCAGGGCCCTTGGCTTCGGGGAAGCGTGAGACCAGTTCAGTGGCCTGGGCGGTGAGGCTTTCGGTGTGCTGATGATCCTCCGCAGGGCGCATTCGGTGGCCAGTGCGCCAAGCAGGCGAACGCAGCCGTGCGGTGCAACGTTCTCAAGTTCGCTGATGAGCGCCGCGTGCTGGTTCTTGGCCGTGACGCGGCCCTTCAGGGTGGACAGCTGGACGTCCAAGGTTGCCAGGGCCAGTGACGCTGCCGGGTCCAGGGGCAGGCGGCGGCCGAAGCGCACATACCTGCGGGCGGCTTCCAGCTGCAGGTGTTGGCAGAGCATTTCGGCTAGGCGGTGCAGTGCCTGGGCAGGTGGTACCAGCGACCGGCAACAACAGCCCCCGCTCGGCCACCTCGATGGCGGCGGCAACTTGTCCTTGTTTCACCAGTTGCCCGGCCGCTGCAACGAGCTCACTGGCGGTTACCCCGAGCTGATCCACATACGTGCGGTGGTAGAGCTTCAAGGTGTGGTCCTCACCGTGCTCCTGCAGTTGCCGGTGCAGCGACTGGCGTTCGGTCAAGTTCAGTCCCCAGTACAGTGTTGACCGCAGGGCGGGGTCCGAGATCTGCAGGTGACCGTCCGCTCCCATCAGGAATCCGCGCTGCTCCAGCTCATCAATGCAGCTGACGGTCCCGGGCTTCAGTGCCAGGACCGCGGCGCGTTCGGTGACCGGGGCGGCGGCAAGCAGCGTCAGCACTTGCTGGTGTTCTTCTTCCAACCGCGCAATCACCTTGGAGAGTTTGCCGGTGCGCTCGGTGCCCACCGGCAGGGGAAGGGTCAGGGGCAATTCGCCGGCCTGAGCCTGCCGCTGCAATCTGTCCAGTTGTTCGATGATGGACCCGGGCATGCCGCGGCTTGTGGTGGTGGTGAAATGAAGCACGGCCGGGTCGGCATCCACCCCGGCTGTTTCGCGGGCCAGGGCCAGCGATTCGGCTTCGGTCAGCCCGCGCAATTTCAGGATCTCCCATCCGGCCAGGGGCTCGGGGATGGGTCCGGAGGCCACGGTGACAATAAACTTCGCCCGGTTGCGTTGCAGCCAGGTGCTCATGAATCCCAGCACTTCCAGACTGGCTTCGTCCATCAGATCCACATCATCGAGCAGGATGACCGTGCCGGGAGTGACCAGGGCGGGAAGCTTGGCATGCAGGTGCCGGGCGACCGCGTAGGAATCCACACCCTGCCCCGGCGATTCAGGCAGGAAATGGTCCAGGCCCAGGGGTTCGGCCAGGTCCAGCTCGGAGAGCAGCTTGATCAGTGAGGACAACGGCCAGTTTGTTTCCATGGGCTGATCCGCAGCAGCACGTGTGGGTGAGCCCCCAGCTCGTGCTGCAGCTGACGCAGCAGCCAACTCTTGCCGGCTCCGGAGGCGCCGGATACCACCAGTGCCACTTCACGGGAGCCGGTGGCCTTGGATAGGAGAGTGTTCAGCAGATTTCGGCGGCTACGCATGCTGCGCCTCCTGATCCCACCCCAAACGTGGCGTCGAGTTCGTCACGCGCATGCAGCTGGTCGCCGTTGCCTCTGGTTTCACCAGATTGCCCCCAAGATTTCCAAGGTCGTACTGTCTCTTGCTCGGTTGGCTCCCCAGCCACCACACGTGCCTTTAGTCAACAAGTATAGACGAATGCATCTTTCCGCCTGTGACGCATCCTGCGGCATGACGCAGCAGAGTCAGTTTTGGAGGCCAGAATCCACAACCGTTGGGGTGTTGGGGTTCTCCCCAATCCTTCTGGCCGGGTACTAGCCAGACACGGCAGGCAGGAGGATTCTGGAGAGGTCGGACTTACGCCCGGCCTTCAGTGCTGCATGTCAGTTCCTGCAACGCAGCGCTGGAGACGGGGTGTTAGGCAGAGATTTATGGGGGATCGCTGCCGCCGGATTCCGCGACGCTGCGGAATCCGGTGCCGGCATTTTTTGTGCCCGCCACCTTGACCAGCGTGATGTTGCGGAACCCAGCGATGAGAGCGGAATCCACCTCTGCCATGGGGCCATCAACCCCAGCCGATTGGTTGCCACGTGGCGTAGCGGTTTGCCGTACCTGCGATGCGATATTGTGAAATGCACGCAGATTACGCCGTAACTAAGGGGACACGTGAGCGCCGAATCCGGTGAAGCCAATTCGAATGATGCAGGATTTCTGTTGAAACTCTGGCGCATGGTGCGCGAGATCGTTGTCATCCTGGTGATTGCCATCGGCCTGTCCCTGATCATCAAGACGTTCTTCTTCCGCGCCTACTTCATCCCTTCCGTCGATGGAGAACACGCTGCAGATTGACGACCGGATTTTTGCGAACCTGATGGTTCCCGGCCCCTTCGACCTGAACCGCGGGGACGTGGTGGTGTTCCGCGATGACGACGCCTGGCTGCCGCCGGTCCAGACCGAGCAGTCCGGCTTCGACAAGGCGCTGAGCTTCATCGGCCTGTTGCCGGACCAGGGCGAGCAGTACCTGGTCAAGCGAATCATCGGCATGCCCGGTGACACCGTCGAGTGCTGCTCGGCCGACGGGCGGATCCAGGTCAATGGCGTGGAAATCGACGAACCCTATATTTACCCGGGGGATAACCCCAGCGACATCCCGTTCTCGGTGACCGTGCCGGAGAACAAGCTCTGGGTGCTGGGTGATCACCGCGGTGCGAGCGCCGACTCCCGGTATCACATGGACACCGAGGGCGGATTCGTGGACATGGAAACCGTCCAGGGCAAGGCCCAGGTCATCTCCTGGCCCATGGATCGCTGGGGCGTAGTCGACTCGCACCGCGAGGTTTTTGACAACGTGCCGGATCCAGCACAGTAGGGGACTGCATACCTCAGTCGATCGAGCCCTGCCCCGCAAGATGCGGAAATGGCAGGGCTCGATTTTTTGCTGTTCTTTAGGCCGAGGCGGGCAGCGAGGCGTTGAACTTGGCCGCCAACTGCTGCCGGTTGCGTGTTCCGGTCTTGCGGAACAGCCGGGTCAGCCGCGCTCGATGGCGCTGACCGAGACGAACAGCGCCTTGGCGATATCCCTGTTGGTCTGTCCTTCATGGACCATGCTCACGATCTGCAGGTCCTCGGTGCTCAACAGGTCGCGCGGGGTGCCGGCCGCGGCGGC
>NZ_BAXF01000124.1:0-5567 GCF_001310435.1 Arthrobacter sp. JCM 19049
CGCCGGCGCCCCGGCGCTGTTGCCCCGCCAAAACCAGATCGTCCCCATCCCGGCCACGGCCGAGCAGGACCAGCCACAACTGGGTCCTGCGTGCAGGAACCACAGTCAACCTCGATCACCGAATGTGAATCCGGCAGCCCGCAGGCCACCTTCACCGTGGCCCTGGTCGGTGATTCCCACGCCGCCCACTGGTATGAGGCCTTGCACGCTCATGCCGCCCAGCGGGGCTGGAGGGTAATCACCTACTTGAAGAACTCCTGTCCCTACAGTGCGGGCGAGCGAACGGCCGAACGGCAGGGGAGCATCAGCTGCCGGCAGGCCACCGAACAGACCACGAAACTGCTCACCTCCCGCACGGACATCGACGCCGTCGTCACCGCGAACTGGGCGGGGGCCGAGTTCGTCGGTGACCCGGCACAGGGGTACGCGCAACTCTGGGGCGAGCTGGAGGATGCCGGGCTGGATGTCTTTGCCGTGGTGGACACCCCGCGCCCGGGAACAAAGCAGTATGCCCGGGACTGCGTGCAGCAGCATCAGCAGGATCTGTCGCGCTGCTCCGTTGCGCGCTCCAAGGCCTTCGAACGGGGGGACGTGACACGCGAAGCGGCGGCCAGGGAACCGCGCGTGCAGGTCCTGGACTTCAGTGACCAGTTCTGCATTGCACAACGGTGCCCGGCCGTGATCGGCAACGTGCTGGTCTACCGGGACAAGCACCATATTTCCGACACCTAAATGCGCACCCTGGCACCGGTGTTCGGCCAGCGCCTGGAGGCCGCCCTGGACGGCCGCTAGACGCGAACCAGGGCGCCATGCGGATCATCGAACATGATCTGGGCCACCCGCGCATCCCCGGCCGCCGGGAATCGGGTAGGATTGGAAAGTCTGTGCTGCATCGTGCCCAAAAAGCGGGCACGGGAGGCATTGGATAACGCAAAGAACCTCCTGTTGCGGAAATACCGTGACCGTTTAGCCCAAAGGAGGTGGGTTCACATGCGTGCTTATGAACTCATGGTCCTCATCGACCCCGAGGTCGACGACCGTACCGTGGAACCGACCATCGAGAAGTACCTCGAGGTCATCCGCTCCGCCGGCGGCTCGATCGACAACGTTGACATCTGGGGCCGTCGCAAGATGGCTTACGAGATTCAGAAGAAGTCCGAAGCCATCTACATTGTAGTGAACTACAAGTCGGAGCCGGCCGCTTCCTCGGAACTCGAGCGTCAGCTGAAGCTTAACGAGCAGATCCTGCGCCACAAGGTCACTCGTCCGGAAGAAGCCCGCGTCTAATTACGCGAGCAGCATTTCCACTTCGTAAGAACAACGTTCGAACAACCTGAGGAGAGAGCATGGCAGGCGAGACTGTAATTACCGTGATCGGAAACCTGACCGCCGACCCGGAACTGCGTTTCACGCCCTCCGGATCCGCCGTCGCGAACTTCACGATCGCTTCGACTCCGCGCACCTTCGACCGCCAGACCAATGAGTGGAAGGACGGCGAAGCCCTGTTCCTTCGTGCATCGGTGTGGCGTGAAGCCGCAGAGAACGTTGCCGAGTCGCTGACCAAGGGCATGCGCGTCATCGCCCAGGGCCGGCTGCGCTCACGTTCTTACGACACCAAGGAAGGCGAACGCCGCACCGTCATGGAGCTGGAGGTCGACGAGATCGGCCCCTCGCTGCGCTTCGCTTCGGCCAAGGTCACCCGCACCCAGCGCTCCGGCGGCGGAGGCGGCGGCTTTGGCGGCGGTGGAGGCTTCTCCAACGCCCCGCAGCAAAGTGCCCCACAGCAGCAGCAACAGCAGCAGGGTGGCGGATGGAATGCACCATCCAACGACCCGTGGAGCACCGGCGGCTCAAGCGGCGGCAACCATGGCGGCTGGGGCAATCCCGGCAGCGACGAACCGCCTTTCTAACCACTATTTATTCACCATCCCGCAGAGGAATCTGCGGGCTCCCAAACTAAAGGAGCTCCACGATGGCTAAGGCTGAAATCCGTAAGCCCAAACCAAAGTCCAACCCCTTGAAGGCCGCTGACATCACCGTCATCGACTACAAGGACACCGCACTGCTGCGCAAGTTCATCTCCGACCGCGGCAAGATCCGCGCTCGTCGTGTGACCGGCGTGTCCGTGCAGGAACAGCGCAAGATCGCTCAGGCTATCAAGAATGCCCGCGAAGTGGCCCTGCTGCCTTACTCCGGCGCTGGCCGCGGTTAAGGAAGAGGGATACCACCATGGCAAAGATCATTCTGACTAATGAAGTATCCGGTCTTGGTACCGCTGGCGACATCGTCGAGGTCAAGAACGGCTACGCACGCAACTACCTGCTGCCCCGCGGCCACGCAATCGTGTGGACCAAGGGAGGCGAGAAGCAGGTGGAGTCGATCAAGGCTGCACGTGCCGCTCGCGCCATCGCGAACCTCGAGGACGCGCAGGAACTGGCTGCCAAGCTGAAGTCCCAGCCGGTCAAGGTGACCGTCAAGCTGGCGCCACCGGTCGCCTGTTCGGCACCGTGCGCACCGCCGACGTCGCCAACGCCGTTGAGGCTGCTGGCCTGGGCAAGCTGGACAAGCGCAGCATCCAGCTGACCGAGTCGATCAAGTCGACCGGCAACTACACCGCCACCGTTCGTCTGCACGACGACGTCAGCGCCAACCTGCGCCTGCAGGTCGTCGCTGCGGCCAAGAAGTAAGTCTTCTCGACCACTTCTGTACAGCGGTGCCTGCTTTCCTTCGGGAAGGCAGGCCACCCGCTGACGTTTAACGGCCTCCCGACAAGCGGCAGGGCGGGAATCTTAAATCACCTGTGACAAGGGATTCTCGTGGAAGGACTACTGCCCGGAATCCTGTGGCGCCGGAATGTTCTGGGTGCGCAGTTGCCCGCGGGCCAGGTCCTTGCCGCTGTCGACGTCGGTGATGATTACTTCCCACAACTGCTGGGTCCGGCCCTGGAAGAGGGCCCGGGCCGTGACCCGCACCTGGGCGGCACTGGTGGGCCGCAGGAAGTCCGTGGCATTGTGCACCCCTACGGCGAACTGCTGCCGGTCGGCCACCGCGTAGCTGGCCCCGACGCTGCCGGCGGTTTCCACCATCGAGGCGTACACGCCCCCGTGCACCACGCCCCACGGGGTATGGTGCTCCTCGCCCAGTTGCGCGTGCCCGGTGACTGAGGTACTGCTGACCTCGTCAATGATCAGGCCGGTGGCTTCGGTGAATCGGCTGTTCCGGCGCATCTGCGAAAGCAGTGGGTCCGAGGCGGTGTCATCCATCTAAGGCTCCTAATGGTGGTGGCTCACATTCTTTGGCCGGCCTGAACGGCCGGCCCTTGTTGGAAGCTAGCCTATGCGCTGGCACGGCGCACCACGGCATTTTTGCAGCACAGGGAGTCCACATCGGCTGTGGGCCACTTCAAGTGCGCGCGTGTCCGGGATCATGTCCTGGCAACATGGCGCGTAACGAGCGGCACATTCACTGTCCTCTTACCGCAGATTCACTACTTTCCAGCGAGCAGTTCGCCCCCTCACCTTCCATGGCGCACGAAAAGAGGAATCATCCCCGCCGACGGCGATAGAGTGTTTCGCTGGGATACGCCACACCGTCGTACGTATCGATCGCAGAGAGGACCACCCGTGCACCACAGAATTCACCACCGTGCATTCACCGACCGCCTGATGAGTGCCGCTGACGCGGCACGGCTGGTCCAGCCGGGCATGACCGTAGCCATGAGCGGCTTCACCGGTGCCGGATACCCCAAGGCTGTGCCCGGCGCGCTGGCCGAACACATGCAGCAGGCCCATGATGCGGGTCAGGCCTTCAGGATCAACGTGCTGACCGGCGCATCCACCGCCCCGGAACTGGACGGGGTGCTGGCCAAGGCCGACGGCATGAACCTGCGCCTGCCCTACATGTCGGATCCGGAGCTGCGCCGACGCATCAATGACGGCGAGATGGAATACATGGACATCCACCTCTCCCACGTCGCCCAGCACGCCTGGTTCGGCTTCTACGGCAAGATCGACTTGGCGATCGTCGAGGTCGTGGGGGTGACCGCCGAGGGACAGCTGATCCCCTCCTCCTCGGTCGGCAACAACAAGACCTGGCTGGAGATGGCCGACAAGGTGATCATCGAGGTCAACGAGGAACAGTCTGCGGCCATGGACGGGATGCACGACATCTACTACGGCACCGCCCTGCCCCCGCACCGCCAGCCGGTGCCGATCACCACGGTCAAGGACCGCATCGGCCAGCCCTACCTGGACGTGGACGTCTCCAAGGTCATCGCCGTGGTGGAGACCAAGGCCCCGGACCGGCTCTCACCCTTCGCCCCGGTGGATGCAACCAGCGAGAAGATCGCGGACCACCTGCTGGACTTCCTGGACCATGAGATCCGTGCCGGGCGGCTGACCGAGAAGCTGCTGCCCATCCAGTCCGGCGTCGGGAACATCGCCAACGCGGTGCTGGCCGGCCTGTCCCGCGGCGGCTACAAGGGGCTGCAGTCCTACACCGAGGTGATCCAGGACGGGATGCTCAGCCTGATCAAGGACGGCACCCTGGAATTCGCCTCCGCCACCAGCTTCTCGCTCTCCGAGGCCGGGATCGCCGAGTTCAACCAGAACGTGGACTACTACCGGGAACGGATCCTGCTGCGCCCGCAGGAGATGAGCAACCACCCCGAGGTGATCCGCCGGCTGGGCTGCATCGCACTGAACGGGATGATCGAGGCGGACATCTACGGCAACGTGAACTCCACCAACGTGGTCGGCTCCCACGTCATGAACGGCATCGGCGGTTCGGGGGACTTCGCCCGCAACGGCTACCTGTCGGTGTTCATGTCCCCCTCCATCGCCAAGGGCGGGAAGATCTCCGGGATCGTGCCGATGGCCAGCCACGTGGACCACACCGAGCACGACACCATGATCCTGATTACCGAACAGGGCCTGGCGGACCTGCGCGGTCTCTCACCCAAGCAGCGGGCCCAGGTGATCATCGATAACTGCGCGCACCCGGACTACCGCCCGATGCTGCAGGACTACTTCGACCGGGCCCGGAAGAACAGCTATGGCAAGCACACCCCGCACCTGCTCGATGAGGCGCTGTCCTGGCACCAGCGCTACATCGAGACCGGGGACATGCAGCCGGTGCGTTCGGGGCTGCTGGCCGACGCACGCTAGCACGCCGGGCATACTGGGAGAATGAGCCGAAAAAACGGGTTGATCCTGGCCGGCCTGCTGCCGGTGTTGCTGGTGCTTCCCCCGCTGCCCGGCTACCTGATCCAGCTGCTGCAGTCGGCCACCGGTGAAGCCGTATTCTCCGCCGGCACCGGGTTGGGGGAGCTGATGCTCAACCCCCTGCGCCTGGTGGGCGCACTGCTGGCCGTGGCGTGGGCCGCGGCGCTGGCGCACCTGGATCCCCGACTGCCGTCCGGATGGCGGTATGTGGGCGCGTTCGTGGGCTGCGGGATCCTTTATGTGCTGCCGATCTGGCTGGGCGCCTTCGGCGCGGACCTTGGCTGGGTGGATTTGTGGGTGCTGGCGGGCACCGCCAGCTGGTATGAGTGGATGCAGCTGCACGCC
>NZ_BAXF01000125.1:0-5498 GCF_001310435.1 Arthrobacter sp. JCM 19049
CTCTACGGGCGCGGCGCCACCGACATGAAGGGCGGGGTGGCGGTGCAGCTGCACCTGGCCGCCGCCTTGCGCAACCCAACCCACGACATCACCTACATCTTCTATGACCATGAGGAGGTGGAAGCGGCCAAGTCCGGACTGGGCCGGCTGCAGCGCGAGGCCCCGCACCTGCTGGCCGCGGACTTCGCGATCCTCCTGGAACCCACCAACGGCACGGTGGAGGGCGGCTGCAACGGCACCAGCCGCTTCATCGTGCGCACCCACGGCCGGGCGGCGCACTCTGCGCGCGCCTGGATGGGGCAGAACGCGATCCACGCCGCCGCCCCGATCCTGCAGCGCCTGGCCGACTACCAGGCCCAGACTGTGGACGTGCAGGGCCTGGCCTTCCGGGAGTCGCTGAGCGCCGTGCGGATCAGCGGCGGCATCGCCGGCAACGTGATCCCGGACCTGTGCGAGGTGAGCGTGAACTACCGCTTTGCCCCGGACAAGACCGTGGAGCAGGCCGAGGCCGTGGTGCGGGAGCTGATGGAGGGCTTCGAGGTGGAGCGCACCGACGGGGCGCTGGGGGCCACCCCGGGCCTGGACCAGCCGATCGCCGCCTCACTGGTGGCCGCCGTGGGCCAGGAGCCCAAACCCAAGTACGGGTGGACGGACGTGGCCCGGTTCTCGGCCATGGGTATCCCGGCCGTGAACTTCGGTCCCGGGGACGCACTGTTGGCCCACACCGATGATGAGCACGTGCCCCTGGACGCCATCCGGCGCTGCGCCCAGGCGCTGCACAGCTGGCTCCAGGAGTAGTGCCGCAAGCGTTACGGGCCTTTACGGACAGGCCCTGGCGCCGGGCACGAAAAAACTGCAGCGCCGGCGATGGGTGTTCCATCGCCGGCGCTGCAGTGCTATTCGGGGGAGTGGCAAGGGGGCGGGCCCCTCATCTCTAGTTGTTTCCCGCGGCCGGGATCCCCACATCCGGCGGCATGGTGGCGCTGGGGGCCGGGGCCGCCTTCTTGTCCCGCGGAACCCGGCTGTCAGCCGGCGGGAGACGATCTCCGCCAGCTTCGACAGGGCGAAGTTCAGCAGGATGAAGATCAGCGCACAGATCACCAGCGCCTGCAGCATGTTCGAGTTGCCGGTACCCACCAGCTTCGAGTTGAACAGCAGTTCGTTGAAGTTGATGATGTAGCCCAGCGCCGAGTCCTTCAGGATCACGATGAACTGGCTGATCAGTGCCGGCAGCATCGCGGTCAGCGCCTGCGGGATCTCGATCAGGCGCAGCGACTGGCCACGGGTCAGCCCGATGGCGATGCCCGCCTCACGTTGGCCCTTGGGCAGCCCATGCACGCCGGAGCGAATCAGTTCGGCCACCACGGACCCGTTGTAAAGGGTCAGCCCGATCACGACGGCGACAAACGGTGAGCTGGCCGGTTCAACCCAGCCGGCCCGGGCCAGCATGATCCACAGGAACAGCATCATCAGCAGCACCGGCACGGCGCGGAAGAATTCCACGACCACCGAGCTGAGGAAGTTGATCAGCTTGTTGTGGGCCAGGCGTCCCATGCCGAAGATGAAGCCAAAGACCAGGGAGGTCACGATCGAGATCGCCGCGGCCTTCAGCGTGTTCAGCAGGCCCGGCAGCACGTAATTCGACCAGATCGAACCCTTGGCAAAGACCGCCCAGCGTTCGGGGTTCAGCTGGTCCTTGCTGTTCATCACGTACAGGATGTAGCCGATCAGGGCCAGGGCCAGCAGGATGCCGATGATGTTCAGGACCATGATGCGCCGGCGCGCCTTGGGCCCCGGGGCATCGAAGAGGACCGATTGTGCGTTGCTCATCGTGCCACCGCCAGTTTCTTGGACAGCCAGGTGGTCAGTGCGCCGATCGGCAGCACGACGATGACGAACATCAGTGCCACGGTCAGGAAGATCAGGATGCCCACGTCGGCGCGGTACTCCAGCATCGTCTTCATCAGCCCGGAAATCTCGGCGACTGATCCGGCGATGGCCACGGTGGTGTTCTTAATCAGTGCGATCAGCACGTTGCCCATCGGGGCGATCGCCCCGCGGAACGCCTGGGGCAGGATGATGATGCGCGCCGCGGGCAGGAAGCTGAGCCCGATGGCGCGGGCCGCCTCGGCCTGTCCCAGCGGCACCGTGTTGACCCCGGAGCGGATGGCTTCACAGAAGAACGCGGCATGGTAGATGCTCAGGCCGATGATCGCGATCTGGAAGAAGTTCAGGTTGAAATCCGAGCTGAGCTTGAGCTCAAAAACGCCAAAGAGCACCAGCACACCGAAGGTGAGGATGATGGTCAGCGGGGTGTTTCGGAAGATATTGACGTAGGCGGTGCCAAAGGCCCGCAGGCTGGGGATGGGGCTGATCCGCATGATGGCCAGCAAGGTGCCCAGCACCAGCGATGCCAAGGCGGCCCAGAAGGTGAGTTGCAGGTTGGCCCAGAAGGACTCCAAGATCCGCTCACCGTACTCATCCCAAAGACTTAAATAGCCTTCCACGACGTGTTCTCCTTGGTCGGTGGATGGGGTGGAAACCGGTGGCGCCGTGCCCGGTGCAAACCGAAACACGGCACCACGTCGTTAGTGCGCTGGCCGGACTAGCTGCAGGCCTCGAACTCGGTCGGCGGGTTCAACTCGGCGTTCGGCTTGTAGCCGGTGCCTTCGGTGTTGGCATTCAGCGCCTTCTCCCACTCGCCCTCATCGATCATTTTCTTGATGGCGGTGTTGATGTCCTCGCACTTGTCGTTTTCCTTGTTCAGGCCCACGCCGTAGGGCTCTTCGCTGAACGGTGCGCCCACGACCTTGAACTTGCCCTTGTTCGCCTCGGTGGCGGCCAAGCCGGCCAGGATGATGTCATCGGTGGTGATCGCGTCCACGCCACCGGTCTCCAGCAGGCCCAGGCAGTCGGCGTAGCCCTGCTGCTCGACCAGATTGACGCCCGGGATGTCCTTCTTCACGTTTTCGGCCGAGGTGGAACCGGTGACCGAGCACAGGTTCTTGCCATCGAGCGAGTCCTTGCCCGTGATCGTGGAATCATCGGTGCGCACCAGCAGGTCCTGGCCGGCCACGAAGTACGGGCCGGCGAAGGCCACGCGCTCCTTGCGGGCGTCATTGATGGTGTAGGTCGCGAAGATCATGTCGACCTGGTTGGTTTCCAGCAGGGTTTCGCGGTTGGCCGAGGGGGCGGAGACGAACTCGATGTTGCCCTCGTCGTAGCCCAGCTCCTTGGCGACGTACTTGGCGACGTCCACGTCAAAACCGGTGTACTCATCGCCTTCCTTGAAGCCCAGGCCCGGCTGGTCGAACTTGATGCCGATGCGCACCTTCTCGCCGCCACCGTCGCCGCTTCCGGCGTCATCGGAACCCGATCCGCCGCATGAGGTCAGGGCCAGGCCTGCCACCGCGGCCATGGCGAGAATCGAACCGAAACGTGTCTTACGCATGATGTTCTCCTACTTGTGATGCGGGTGTGTGTATCAGTGGTTGGTGATGAGCTTGCCAAGGAAGTCCTTGGCCCGGTCGGTTTGCGGGTTGGTGAAGAAGTCGTTCGGTGCAGCCTGTTCGACGATCTTTCCGTCAGCCATGAAGATCACCCGGTCCGCGGCCTTGCGGGCGAAGCCCATCTCGTGGGTGACCACCAGCATGGTCATCCCCTCCTTGGCCAGGGTGACCATGGTGTCCAGCACCTCGTTGATCATTTCCGGGTCCAGCGCACTGGTCGGCTCATCAAAGAGCATGACCTTCGGGCGCATGGCCAGTGCGCGGGCGATGGCCACACGCTGCTGCTGGCCGCCGGAGAGCTGGGCCGGCAGCTTGTTGGCCTGGTTGGCTACTCCCACCCGTTCAAGCAGCTGCATGGCCAGCTTCTCGGCTTCGGACTTCTTCATGCCCTTGACCTTGATCGGGCCCAGGGTGACGTTCTCCAGAATCGTCTTGTGTGCAAACAAGTTGAAGGACTGGAAAACCATCCCGACATCGGCCCGCAGGTTGGCCAGGGCCTTGCCCTCTTCGGGCAGGGTCTTGCCATCGATCTTGATCGTGCCGTCATCGATTGTTTCCAAGCGGTTGATGGCACGGCACAGGGTCGACTTCCCTGAGCCCGACGGACCGAGGATCACGACTACTTCGCCCTTGGTAACTTCAAGGTTGATGTCGTTCAAGACATGCAGGGCACCGTAATGCTTGTTGACCGTGGTCAGCTGAACAATCGGGCCGTCATATGAAGATTGAGTCGCAGGATCTCTTTTCATAGATTAGACATTAGCCCATGTGACCGGGGTAACGCGATACGAATCACACTCGTCCAGAAGTTGTTACCAAATGGTAACGCGCACGTCGCAGCGGGAATGGCGCAAATTCGGAGTGCAAAGGCGTGACCAGGCCGGTGCCCGGGCAGGCTCCTTGCGTGCCGGTGGTCCGAGCGATGCACGCACGGTGAACCCAGTCTGAGCTGCCAAGTGCGGTGAAGGCATCCGCCAGCAGCGGAGTGGGTGCGGAGGCACCTGCCCTGGGGTAGGGGTGTGGCGCCGGATCGGGAGCAAGGGCGTCATTTGTTCGCTAACAGGATGCAATGAAGCAGCCCATAGTGGTGGCGGGACGGATAGAGTGAAGTCATGGCCCACAAAAGCAAGAGTGAACAAAACGCACGAGCCGGCAGAAAACTGCACGTCGAAGCCTCGTGGCCCGGCAAGACCCCGGGCATGCAGCTGGACCGCTACCTGCTTTCCGGGCCGCAGGAGGACTTCACCCACAATGACGTGTGGCGCGTGCTGCGGATTCAAAGCGAGTTCGTCTCCGGCTTCGGCACCCTGGCGGGGATCGGCCCGGCCGTCTCCGTTTTTGGTTCGGCCCGCACCGGGGAAGACAGCCCCTACTACCAACAGGCAGAGCGCATCGGACGCCGCCTGGCCGAAGCCGGACTGATCACCATCACCGGCGGGGGCCCGGGCGTCATGGGGGCGGCGAACCGCGGCGCGAGCGACGCCGGGGGAGTCTCGGTGGGGCTGGGCATTGAGCTGCCCTTCGAAACCGGACTGAACCAGTGGGTGAACAAGGGAATCAACTTCCGCTACTTCTTCGTGCGCAAGACGATGTTCGTGAAGTACTCCCAGGGCTTCATCGTGTTGCCCGGCGGCTTTGGAACCCTGGATGAGCTCTTCGAGGCGCTGACCCTGGTCCAGACCGAGAAGATCACCAGCTTCCCCATCGTGCTGGTGGGGAAGGACTACTGGGGCGGCATGGTCGACTGGCTGACGAACGTGGTGGCCGAGGAGCGCTGCATCTCGCCGAAGGACCTGAACCTGTTCACCCTCACCGATGACCCGGACGAAGCGGTTGACGTGGTGATCAGCGCGCTGATTGATGCAAACTCCTCGCATAACTCGGAAGGGATCTGATGTCCTTCCTGCTGGTGGCGCTGGCGATTGTGCTGTGTGGCGCGGCGGCGTTCTACCTCAGTGCGCTGCGCCGTCCGGCACGCTCCGCGGGGCG
>NZ_BAXF01000126.1:0-5418 GCF_001310435.1 Arthrobacter sp. JCM 19049
CGGCACAGGCGGCGGTGCAGCGCGCCGCGAGCGAGCTGGGCTACGTCGTCTCCTCCAGCGCCTCGGGACTGGCTTCGGGGCGCACCCGGAATATCGGCGTCCTGGTTCCGGTGATCAACCACTGGTTCTACGCCAGCGTGCTGGAGGGGATCTGCACGGCCCTGATGCGCGAGGGCTATGACACCACGCTCTACCAGCTCACCAAGGATCCGGGCCAGCGCCACCAGATCTTTTCCGATTTCCTGCAGCGCCAACGGGTGGATGCGGTGATCGCCGTGAACGTGGAGCTCAGCGAGCAGGAGCTGGTGGCGTTGCACGCACTGAACAAGCCCCTGGTCGGGGTGGGCGGACCCCTGCCCGGCGTACCCACCCTGCACGTGATGATGAGGCGGTCTCCACCCTGGGCACCAACCACCTGCTGTCCCTGGGCCACGTCCGGGTCGGCTACATCGGTGGATCCTCGGAAACCGACCTCGACTTCCGCGTGCCCTCCCATCGGCGCATCGGCTACGAGCGTGCCCTGGCCGAGGCGGGGGTCGACGTCGATGAGCAGCTGTGCGTCAGCGCGGACTTCACGATGGGCCAGGGCTACACGGTGGCCAAGCAGCTGCTGGGCAACCCGGCGACCCGGCCCACCGCCATCTTCGCCGCCAGCGATGAAATGGCCATCGGGGCGATCCTCGCAGCCCGCGACCTGGGCCTGAAGCTGCCACAGGACCTGTCGGTGGTCGGCGTGGATGACCATGAACTGGCCGAGCTCTTCGGGCTGACGACCATCCGCCAGCAACCGCACCAGCAGGGCGAACTTGCCGTGGCCATGCTGCTGAAGGCCATCCGCGGCGAGGCGCCGGCACGGGCGCACCACCTTGAGCACCAGCTCATCGTGCGCAGCTCAACCAGCCGCCGGGCCACCGACGCCTGAAGCTAACGCGCCCCGCGCGGAAGGGTGCCGATCTGCTGGTCATTCGCGTCGAAGACCAGCAGGGAGCCGTCCTGGATGGTTGCGTGGTCGGCGGTGCTCAGCCAGGTGTCCACGCCACGGCAGTACATCATCGTGCTGGCCATCGCGCTGAAGCTGATCTTCTCGGCCTCCTGGCTCCAAGTGGACATCAGGTTGTTGCAGCCATCGCTTCCGGCCACCTTGCCCTCATTGGACAGCTCCAGCCAGGGCTGGCCCTGCTCCTGTTGTCCCCACAATCCCGTGGGGTCCTCCGGCTTCCCGCCGGAATTGGCGCAGGAACTGGCCAACATCATCAGCGCGCCGACCGCAAGCAGAACTGGAATTCGTCTCATGCCCTCACGCTACTGCGTCTGCCGGCCGGTAACCAGCAACAGTGTGCACTGGCGTACGGCGCCACTGCCAGCCCCTTCAGGGGCAATGCACAACTTGTCCGACTAGGCTGAGAAGCATAGGAGTTGAGACTTTCAGTTCTTTCGACTGAAAAGTCGCCGCTACCTCCCAAGGACTTAGCACTTGAGTAGCATCACTTCCACCCTGCCCACTGCTCCGCCGGCCAAATTGGTGCGGCCCGGGGATCCCAAAAGCTTCTTCCACGTCAAGGCCCTGGTCAGCGACGCGGGACTCAATGGACGGCGCCGCGGCCACTACCTGGGCATGGGCCTGGTCCTGCTGGGTCTGCTCGGCGGGACCATCACCGGGTTCATCCTGCTCGGTGACAGCTGGTTCCAGCTGCTGATGGCCGGGGCGCTGGGAATCCTGCTCACCCAGTTCGCGTTCCTGGCCCACGAGGCCGCGCACCGCCAGATCCTCTCCTCCGCCAAGACCAATGACAAGCTCGGACGCCTGCTGGCCAACGGCGTGGTCGGCATCAGCTACCAGTGGTGGATGAACAAGCACAACAAGCACCACGCCACGCCGAATACTGTGGGCAAGGATCCGGACATTGAGTGGGACACCATCTCCTTCCAGCCAACCGACGCCCAGCGGCAAAAGGGTCTGCTGAAGTGGATCACCGAACGCAGGGGTATCTGTTCTTTCCGCTGCTGACCCTGGAAGCTGAACCTGCATTTTCAGTCCATCAAATACCTGTTCGTGGCCAAGCGAGTGAAAAACCGCAGCCGCGAAATCACCGTGATTGCCTTGCGCGTGGCCATCTATCTGGCCCTGGTCTTCGCCTTCCTTCCGATCGGCATGGCGTTCGCCTTCATCGGCGTGCAGCTCGCGGTTTTCGGCATCTACATGGGCGGCTCCTTTGCCCCAACCACAAGGGCATGCCCATGGTCCCGAACAACATGCGCATTGACTTCTTCTCCCGGCAGGTACTCACCAGCCGCAACGTCATGGCCAAGAGCCGGTGGGGCAACGAACTGCTCTCCATCATCTACGGCGGGCTGAACTACCAGGTCGAACACCACCTGTTCCCCTCGATGCCGCGGGCCAACCTCGCCGAGGTCTCACGGATTGTGCGCGCTTACTGTGCCGAGCACCAGATCACCTACACGGTGGCCTCGGTGTGCCAGTCCTACGCGCAGGTCATCCGATACCTGAACAAGGTTGGACTCTCGGCCCGCGATCCCTTCGACTGCCCCATGGTGTCCGCCTACCGGCAGTTCTAGTCCGAACCCCCGGGCGGGAAAGCTTCGGGCGGCTTGTTGCCGGCAATGTGCGCAGTTGCGTTCGAGAGCAGCGGTATGTCTGAAACACCCGGCGCATATTGCTGGGCGGGGTCGACCTCTTTGACCGACCGTCGAGCCCATAGTGACTAGTCAGGATATTTTCTGTGAGGTCTGTTGCAATCGACTGATCTGGGCAAGACTGGAACCATGACACAACGGGCGAACCAAAGATTCGAGAATCGGGAACAGGCCGGCACTTCTCTGGGGCTGGCGTTGGCAACTCGGCTGGAGGCCGGCGAGTACGTCGTGCTGGGGCTGCTGCGCGGGGGCGTGCCCATCGCCGCGGAAGTGGCCCGGGCGCTGGGCGCGGAACTAGGCGCGCTGGCCGTACGCAAGCTCGGGGTGCCCAGCAACCCGGAGCTGGCCTACGGTGCCATGGCCTCCTACCGCGGTTTCTCCGGACGCTACCTCAATGAGGGAATCCACCGTCGTGCCAAGGAAGGCTTCGGCAGCGCCCAGCTGGACCGGGTGGAGGCCGAAACCGAACAGGCGCTGGCCGAACTGGCCGAGGTGTTCCAGGAGTATTCACCGGACCTGGCCGGGCGGATCGTGGTGATCTGCGATGACGGGCTGGCCACCGGAGCCACCGTCAAGGCGGCGGTCGAACTGGTCCAACAGCTGGAACCCGAGCGGATCATCATTGCCGCACCGGTGGCACCCCCGGAGCTGCTCAACGAGTTGTCGCAGGTCGCCGACGAAGCCGTCGCCTTGCTGAAGCCAGGGGGTTTCACCGCCGTGGGAGCCTACTATGAGCAGTTCCAGCCGGTGGAGCGGGACCAGGTGCTCGCGCTGCTGCACAGCAAGGCGTGAGCCACCGGTCATCGGTCCTGGATGGTCCGAAGACGCTATGCCAGCAGGCGGGTCCTAGTGCCCCACCACGGTGGCGATCCCGTGCCCCTTGCGCTGGTCAATGATGGCGACCACCAGGGTCAGCACGACCATTACCGTGATGGCGATGAAGCCCACGGTCATGGCGGTGTTCCATTCGCCGGTCAGGTGCTGGGTGCCGTAGAAGATTGCGGTGATCACCGCGATCCCCACCGCGGTACCGATGCGCTGGGACGTCTGCATCAGACCGCCCGCACTGCCCGAGTTCTCCACCGGAACATCCATGAGGGTCAGCGCCTGGTTCGGGGAAATGATCGAACCCTGTGCCACGCCGATAAAGCTCAGCGTCAGCAGCAGCCACCAGATGCTCACCTGGTCCTGGGCGTTGAGCTCCACAATCGCAATGGTGGACACCAAGCCGACCAGTGCACTGAGGATGCCCCAGATCACCAGTCGCCGCCCGAACTGGACCACGTACTTGCCTGCAATATGGGAGCTGGCTGCGGAGGCCAAAGCGGCCGGAAGACCGACCATGCCCGCCTGCAGCGCGGTCAGTCCCTGGCCCTGCTGGACGTACACCGCCACCAAAACCCAGACGCTGGTCACGCCCATGAAGTAGAGCCGGCAATGATGTTGCCCAGGGTGAAGGAGCGGATCTTGAACAGCTGCAGGTCCACCATGGGTTCGCGGCCACGCCGCTTGTAGTTCTTCTCCCAGAGAATCCAACCGCCCAGCAGTGCAAAGGCGGCGGGCAGCAGCCACCAGGTCCACGGGGTCTCCCGGCCCTGGACGAAGGGAAGCATCAGGCCAGGATCGACAGGCCAAGCATGATGCTGCCCACCGGGTCGAGGTCCACCCCATGCCTGTGCTTCACCACGGCCGCAGCTGCGGCGTCCGAGGGGTCACTGGCAGGAACCTGAAGCTTGCGAAATAGCGGCCGCGGCAGCCAGCGCAGCGCCAAGACTATGGCCAGCAGGCCAATCGGCACGTTGACCAGGAAGGTGGAGCGCCACCCCAGGTCCTCCCCCAGTCCCTGCACCAGGAAGCCGCCAAGTACCGGGCCAATGGCAACCGAAAAACCGACCACGGTGCCAGAGCGCCGTAGGCACGGCCTCGTTCTGGCCCGTGGAAGTATTGCTGAATCATGCCCAGCACCTGCGGGTTCAGCAGGCCCGAGCCCAGGCCCTGGATGAAGCGGGCAATGTTCAGGCTGGTGGCATCGGGGGCAAATCCGGCCAGGATCGAGGAGAGCGTGAAGATGACCAGGCCGCTGAGGAAGATGGCGCCTCGCCCAAAGACGTCCCCGGCGCGTCCAGCGGCCACCAGCACCACGCCGAAGGTCAGGGCGTAGCCGGAGAGCACCCACTGGATATCCGATTCGCTGGCGCCCAGGGTGTTCTGGATGGCTGGCAGGACGACATTGACAATGCTCACTCCGACCAGGGACATGAACATGGTGGCCAAGAGGACCATCAGCACCCGCCAGCGGGTTGCCTCATCCATGGGTGCCTCACCGGCAGCACGATTCTCAGCCATTCCATCCCTTCACGACCACCTGCCGCTCAACGCCGGGATTACTTCCATAGGAAGGCTATCTGAAATGCTCCGTGCCGCCATGAACGGGGTCGAACTAGCCGACACATTGAGCCCAGACGATGCCACGTTCCTCAATGTGAAAAACGGGCGTCGGGACGAAAATGAACCTGGTGGTCGCGTTGGGGCCTAGCCTCGTACTGCTCAACTCCGTTGCGTCGGCAAATTATTCCCTGACCTGCTAACCAGTCATGAACCGCCGCAGGAAATGAGACCGACAGGGCGGGTAACTGGTCCCCGCCCTGCCGGACTGTCTAAACGGTCGCGCTCCCCTCGGCCGGCCACTGTGGTGCGGTCGGCTTCAGCTTGGCGCCGAGGCAGCAGTTCAGCGAGCACGCTCCACTGCCCGCAGCGAGCGGA
>NZ_BAXF01000127.1:0-5365 GCF_001310435.1 Arthrobacter sp. JCM 19049
CGGCGCCGCCGGCCCACGCCGGGCTGAGCACCCCGTAATCGGCATTAGTCATCGGTCAACCTCACTTCGGCACTACGTTCAACGCCCCGCCGGGGCGGAAGGCCGCGGTGCTTGGGCACCTGCAGCTTCCACCCTAGCGGGGCAGCTTCTCCTGCTTCCTAGCTTTCGCGCGGGTAGGTCAGGAACACGGTCTCGTCCTCACCCTGCAGCCGAATGTCAAAGCGCAGTGATCCGTCCTGTTCCCGGGTGGCGATCAGGGTCTTGCGCCGCTCCTCGGGCAGCGCCGACAGCAGCGGGTCATTGGCCAGCGCCTCGGTGTCCTCCGGCAGGTAGATGCGGGTGAACAGGCGGTTGAGCAGCCCGCGCGCGAACACGGTGAGCATGATGAACGGGGCCTTGACCGCCTCGGTCGCGCCAGGGTTCACGGTGGTGAAGGTGTAGTGGCCCACGTTGTCCACCGCCACCCGGCCCCAGCCGGTGAACGTGTAGCCGTCGCGCAGCAGCGAACCGTCCTGGGTGGGCACCCGTCCCTGATGGTCCGCCTGCCAGATCTCCAGCATCGAATCCGGGATGGGGGTGCCCTGCCCATCGGTGATCACCCCGTGCAGGCGCACCGCGTTCGGGTTGGACGGGTGGATCAGCTCGTGGCCCTTGTCGTAGGGCAGTGCGTAGCCGTAGAACGGGCCGATGGTCTGTCCCGGGGTCGGGACGAGCTTCAGCTCTGGTGCCGGTGCCATTTAGTGGTCCCCCTCTTCGTCTTCCATCCAGGTGCGGTTGCTGCCGGTGAGCACAATGTCCCAGTTGTAGCCGGTGGCCCACTCATGCGAGGTGATCGAGTGATCGTAGGTGGCGACCAGCCGGTCGCGAGCCTTCTGGTCGGTGATCGACTGGTAGATCGGGTCCAGGGAGAACAGCGGGTCACCGGGGAAGTACATCTGGGTGATCATCCGCTGGGTGAAGTCGGTGCCAAACAGCGAGAAGTGGATGTGCGCCGGACGCCAGGCGTTGTGGTGGTTCTTCCACGGGTACGGTGCCGGCTTGATGGTGGTGAACGTGTACTCGCCATTCGGCCCGGTGATCGCCCGGCCCACCCCGGTGAAGTTCGGGTCAATCGGGGCCGGGTGCTGGTCGCGCTTGTGGATGTAGCGTCCGGCCGCGTTGGCCTGCCAGATCTCAATCAGCTGCCCGGCCACCGGACGGCCGTCCCCGTCCAGTACCCGGCCGGAGACCACGATGCGCTCGCCGATGGGGTCCCCGTTGTGCTGGATGGTCAGGTCCGATTCCAGGATGTGCACGTCCCGGTCCCCGAAGGCGGGGGAGTGCAGCTCAATGGTTTCCGGATCCGTGTGGTGCAGGTCCTTGGTGGGATGGCGCAGCAGGGAGGAACGGTAGGGGGCGAAGTCGATCCGCGGCTGGGTTTCCTCTTTCTTCCCGGCCAGCACCTCCTGCCGGTAGGCCTCGTGGATGTCCTGGATTTCGCTGGTGATGGTTTCCTGCGAGTCGGCGGTGGCGGCAGGATCCAGGACGCGCGGGTTCTCGAACGTCTCATCGGTGGTGTGGTTCGTATCGGTGCTCACTGCGTGCTCCTTTCAGTGGTCAATGGGCGGGAAGGTGGTGGTTGGGCGGGTCAGGCGTGCGGCCAGCCGGTGTAGGACTCGGCCAGGTATTGTTGGCCGAAGCGCGAGGAGGTCACGGTTTCCAGCTCTCCCAGGGCGCGGCGGGTCATGAACGGGTCGGCGCCACGGGGGTGTGGAGCATGGAGGTCATCCAGTATGAAAAGTTCTGGGCCTTCCAGACCCGCTTCAACGCCAGGTCCGAGTAGCCGGCCAGGAGCCGGTCACTACCGGTGGTGTAAAACGAGTCGATGGCCTCGAACAAGACCTTCACATCCGCGAAGGCCAGGTTCAGGCCCTTCGCCCCGGTGGGCGGGACCGTGTGTCCGGCATCTCCGGCCAGGAACAGCCGGCCGTGGGAGAGCGGTTCGCGCACAAAGGAGCGGAACCCCAGCACGGTTTTGTCGAAGATCGGCCCGGTCGCCAGCTGGAAGCCATCCGGTCCATCCACGCGCCGCTGCAGCTCGCTCCAGATCCGGTCCTCGCTCCAGTCATCAACGTTTTCGTTCGGGTCGCACTGGAAGTACATGCGCTGCACCGTCTCGGAGCGCTGGGAGATGAGCGCGAATCCGTGGGGGGAGTTCGCATAGATCAGTTCCGGAGAGGACTTTGGGGCCTGGGTGAGGATGCCGAACCAGGCGAAGGGGTATTCGACCTTGAAGTCATTGCGCTGGGCTGCCGGCATCTGGCGGCGGGTAAAGGAACGCGACCCGTCGGCGCCCACGATCACGTCAGCGTGCACCTCGAACAGGGTGCCCGCTGCGTCGGTGAAGCGGAACTTCGGGGTGTCGGTTTCGATGTCCAGGATCTCGGTGACTTCGGCCCGTAGCGCACGTCCCCACCATCGCGCTTGCGTGCCGCGGCCAGGTCGATGAAGACCTCGTTTTGGGCGTACAGGGTGACCGTGGCGTCCACCAGGTCGCGGAAGTCCAGCGGATGGGACTCGCCGTTGAAGCGCAGGTCGATGCCGGCGTGCTCGTCGCCCTCGGTCAATACCCGGCCGTTGACCCCGCTGTCGGTCAGCATGGCCACGGCCTGGGCCTCAAGGATGCCGGCGCGGTGGGTATTGCGGATCGTTTCGTGATCCCGTTTTTCCACCACGATGTTCTCGATGCCTGCCTGGGCCAGCAGATGCGAGAGCATGAGCCCGGCCGGACCGCCGCCGATTATGCCACCTGGGTGCGGATGATCCGGGGAGTCTGCGTCATTGAAGCCTGCCTCAGCGTTCGGGGCCGTGTCTGCCGCTACGCCGATTCTCGGCGGGCAGGGCGACATGGGTGGGGACAAGAGATTGACTTCAAGAATGCAGTGACGTGCGGAACAAACACACCATGCTTCTCATTGAATAAGAATATTTATGGACAGTGCGTTGGGAAGCTTGAAATGCGGGCCCCCGGGCCGGTCACCCGGGCGGCCGCCGCATTTTCAGCATCGGGAAGGTGCGGGACGAATGCTTCTGTCCTAGATGCCCGCGCGACGGCTGCGCATCAACAGCAGGAGGGTGACGCCCAGCAGCAGCAACATGAAGACGCCAAAGCCGAGCACCGATGGCGCCAGCGCAATGAACTGCATCAGTGCGCCAAGCAGCAGGACCGGCACTGACATTCCCAGGTAGCCGGCCAGGAAGATGCCGGCCAGGGCTTCGCCGCGCTGGGCCGGGGAGGCAATGGAAATGGCGGTGCCGATTCCCGCCTTGAACGACATCCCCGAGCCTGCACCGGCCACCAGTCCGCCAATGACCAGCAGCGCCAGGGACGCCACCAGGATGCTGGCGGTCACCAGGAGCAGGCCGATACCCAGGCAGGCCAGACCCGCCGTGGTCTGCCGGTGCAGGCTCCAGCGCGAGGAAACCACCTGCATCGCGGCAGCCGCGGCAAAGACCACGAAGGCCACGGCGCCGGAGACCACATGGGAGGTGATGGCCAGCTCGCCGGCAATCAAAGCCGGGGCCAGGGAGGTGAACAGCCCAAACATGGCAAATCCGACAAATGCCATCATCGCCGCGGCCGCAAAGCGCGAATGGGCCTCCGGGGGCACCGAAACCCTTTGTGGCCGATATTTCCAGTTACGATCCACCTGCACGGTTTCCGGGACACGGACCAGTGACAGCAGGCCGAGCAGCAGCAGCGCGGCAAAGACAATGTAGGTGGTGTAGAGCGGAGCCGGGGCAAACTCCGCCAGCATTCCAGAGACCAAAGGCCCCAGACCCAGCCCGCCGATGTTGGCGGCGGTGGCGATGACCTCGGCCCGGCGCAAGCCAGTCCCCGGGCGGGAAGTGGCGTGCAGTTCGGTCATGCAGGCGGTCGCGGTCGCGGTCAACATGCCCACCCCAAGGCCCGAGACGAAACGCGCGGTGAGCAGACCGGGCAGGTCCTGCCAAAAGATGAAGACGAGTGTGGAGATGAAAACCAGGCCACGGCGGGCACCAGGATGCGGCGCCGGCCGACACGGTCGGAGATATGTCCGGCCAGGAACAGGCTCACCACCACGCCGAGGGCGTAGGTGGCAAAGATCAGGGTGACGGTGAAGGAGCTGAACCCTGACCGCTGTTGATACAGGACGTAGAGCGGGGCCGGGGCGGAGGCAAAGGCCATCGAGGTCAGGAACGCGAAGGCCACAATCCAGAAGCCGCGGCCGTGCTGCACGGCGGGTGCGGAGCGGGTTGCCGCGGGGGAAGATGAAACGGGCATGAATCCATCATCCGTGGCGGTGTTGATCGCGTCCAGCATAAATGTTGATTGCTTGCATCTTGCTTGGTGATACTGAAGCATGCAGTTATCCCAGATCCAGTACTTCCTGGCCGTCGCCGAACAGCTGAGCTTCACCCGTGGGCACAGGAGTTGAACGTGGTCCAGTCGGCCGTCTCGGCGGGAATCAAGCAGCTTGAACGCGAACTGGGAGCCCAGCTTTTCGTCCGTCAGGGGCGCAGCGTTCGCCTGGCTCCCGCGGGGGAGGCGCTGCTGCCCCGGGCACGGACCATCCTGGCGGAAGTGGATGGCGCGCGGGATGCAGTCGATGCCGTGGGAGGAATGGTGCGCGGCACGGTGTCGCTGGGCACCCTGTCCTACCTGGGGGGGCTTGGACATGGGGGAAGGTGCTGCTGGAGATTCATCGACGGTATCCGGAAGTCGTCGTCAAGCTGCGGCTGACCGTGGAGGGGACGCGCAGCAGTCTGGCCGCTGTGCAGGAGGGGACGCTGAACCTGGCACTGCTCTCGGTCAGTAATCCCCAGGTCGCGGGGATAGCGCTGCATGAGATCCATGCCGAGCCAATGGTTCTGGTCATCCCGGCGGGGCATCGGCTCGCCGGGCGTCAGCAGGTCGACCTTTCGGAAATTGCCGGGGAACAGTACGTGGACTTCCCCGAAGGCTGGGGAAACCGAACCACCATTGACTCCGCCTTCTCCGCGCAGGGACTGCACCGTAGCGTGCGCACGGAGGTCGTCTCACTGGATTTCGCGCTGGAGCTTGTCCGGCAGGAGCTGGGTGTCGCCTTTTTGCCGCAGTCCACCGTCGAGCGCTCGGGGACCCAGGGAATCTGGGCGGTGCCGGTGCCCTGAAGTGGCGAATTCAGCTGGCCCGCGCCACGAATCGGCAGCCGACCGCCGCCGAAGACGTGGTCATGCGGGCCATCCTTGCCGAAGCACGCAACGCCATATAGACCGACCAGCTAGGCAGCATCAAGCCCGTGCGCGCTGTGGGGGAGCCGGCGGCCCGGGTTAACCGTCGGCGGCGTAGCCAGGGCCCGCGAGA
>NZ_BAXF01000128.1:0-5347 GCF_001310435.1 Arthrobacter sp. JCM 19049
CAGCAGCCCGGTGGCCATGGACAGCATGGTGGTCTTGCCGGCGCCGTTCGGGCCGACCAGGCCAAAGAAGGAACCGGCCGGGACGTCCAGGCTGACGTCGTTGACCGCCACCTTGGGGCCAAACTGCTTGGCCAGCGATCTGATGCTCAGTGCGGGGATACTCATGTACCCGAGATTATCAATGGCCCCACCCCGGCGGATCATCCTTTGGAGTTAAACTTGCGCCCCAATTCCCAAGTGAAAACGAGATTTGATCTTTAAACCCCACCCCGCCTTCCCCGTTGGCTTCCAACCGAAATTGACTCACAGAGCAGGCCGGTTTTCCATCGTTGGTACTTACTGGCCCCCAAAAAAGCCCTCCTGACTGGCTCTTTGCATCAATTCAAAACCCAGCAATGGTGATGTAAAGCACACCTGAGGTCAGGAGTGTAAAGCACTCCAAAAGGCTCAAGACCTCAGTAGCTCTAAAGGGCTTATGTACCAGGTGCACATATTTGAAAAGTTTCGACCCATTTAGAACGGCGGTACGACCTTGAACTGGTACCTAGTATGGATCATAGGTTTTTTGGTCCTCCTATTCGCTGTCAGCATCAGATCTTCAAAGACGGTAAAGACAGCCGACGACTATGCGATGGCGGACTTCAAGCTTGGCTTCTTCCCAATCTGCGGCTCTGTTATCGCGACAGTTACGGGTTCAGCAGCGCTGATTGGCGGATCGGGTAAAGGGTTCGAGATGGGAGTCTCTTACTTCATCACAAGCATCAGCATGATGCTTTTTACTGTGGTAGCGATGCTCGCGCTTGGCCCGGTGATCCGAAAACTTCGCCTGTACACCATCCCCGAGCTGTTCGCTCGGCGTTTCGGTAAGCTCGCCGCGCTGATCCCTGCGCTGATCATCGGTTTCCTCTACATGACTCCAACATTCGGCATGCAGCTTGTCGGCATGAGTTCAATTTTGAGCTCCATCACTGACCTGCCCGCATTCTGGGGAATCATTATCGCTTTGCCGTGACCCTCGTGTTCACCCTCATCGGTGGTATGCCCAGTGTCGCGTGGACCGACGCGATCCAGACCATCGTCATATTGGCGGGTGTTGTCATCACTCTCGTAGTCGGTGTTTCATGCGCTGGCGGTCCATCAGTCGTCGTGCGCGAAGCCCCGGAAAAATTGCTCAGTTTCGGTAGCATCGGCGGCATAGAACTGATGAACTGGTTCTTGGTTTTCGGGCCCTTCTACATAGTCTGGCAGACCACCTGGCAGCGCTTGACGGCTGCAAAATCCACAAAAGTCGGGATTTCGGGTGTCGTGATCGGTTTTGTCATTTCCGCATTGATCGGTCTCGTCGCAATTTTCATCGGGATCACTGCGGTACAGGTCTTCCCGGAGGGAACTGATCCAGACGCGATCTACACCTCGTTCATCGCGCAGCTGTTCCCTGGCTCTATCGGCGGCCTACTCATGGTCTCCTTGCTTGCCGCACTCTTGACCGGTGCGACTTCATTCCTGCTCAGCGGCGCAATCAACGTCTCCAAGGACATCTACGAGGGTTGGGTCAACCCTAAGGCTGGCGACGCTCAGATCTTGAAGGTCTCCAGGCTATCCGTAGCTTTCATGGCGGTGCTCGGGCTCGTGATCGCTCTTTGGGTGAAGGACGTAATTGGCATTTACCAGGTCGCACTGTCTTTCACTGCCTCGGCTCTCGTAGCACCGGTGCTCGCTGCCATGTTTTGGAAGCGTGCTACCAAGGCGGGCGTCATGGCGAGCACCATTGGGGCGCTGGTAGTTTCCTTGGCATGGCGGATAGCAGGTACGCCATTTGGACTCCACGAAATCGCGCCCGGCCTTCTGGCATCTGGGACGCTGCTGATTGTTGTCAGCCTGATGACTAAACACTCTGAGGATGAGACCGTGATTGCTTACTTCCAAGCGTTCCGACGCGGACTGCCACTGAGCAGCAAGACTCCCGTCAAGGGTGAAGTGACTTCAGCGGCAGAGGCGATACTCAGCGAAAGCGAGCAGTCTCATGCTATGGATCCTACAGAGAGCGGCACCTCAGGTTCCCTGAACTTCGACCCGACTCATGATTCCCCGGCCAAGTCACCATCAAAGTTGAACGAGCGATGAACCAGACTACGAAGTAGCAATCCCGATCAGTTCCCCACCGGAAAGGAACACAATGGAACGTACAGTAATCTACCCAGCTCGAATCGTCCGTACTATGGACCCCGCACGGCCAGTAGCCGAAGCTGTCGCTATACGTGGTGACCGAATTCGTGCCGTGGGAACAGTGACAGAACTGAAAGAGTACCCCGGGGCCGTCGTAGATGAACGTTACTCAGATTCGGTTCTCCTGCCAGGCTTTGTGGAGGCGCATAGTCACGCGGGCTCGGGAAACGTCTGGGCCAACACCTACGTGGGATACATGGATCGGATCGACCCTGATGGACGACGCTGGCCCGGGTGTCGGACCGTCGATGAGATTCTAGAACGGCTTAGAGAGGCCGAGGCAGAATTGCACGCTCCCGACGAATTACTCATGGCTTGGGGACTCGACCCCATTTACTTCCCGGACCAGCCGCTGGCGGCTGAACAACTCGATATGGTGTCATCCAACCGGCCTATTTACGTTTCTCACACAAACGGGCACGTCTGCGCGGTCAATAGCGTAGTCCTCGAACGTTTCGGCATAAATCAGTCGACGAGGGTTGATGGCGTGGTCAAGAATGAGAATGGTGATCCAACAGGCGAACTGCAAGAATTCGCAGCGATGGGTCTGGTTGCAGAATTAACTGAGGGTCGCGGCGTTCTCAATACCAACACTGAGGCACTAATCCGATTCGCGCAGGAAGGGGTGAACACCGGAACGACGACGCTCACAGACCTGGGCACGACAGCGCTAATGGACGATGAGGGTGTCGACCTGTATGAGTCGGTAGTTCGCGACGATTACCCTGCAAGGCTCAATGTCTTCCACTTTGGCGCCGGAATCGGTCAACCTACCCTCTCTTTGCAGGAGGCTGCGGACCGGCTTGTGCATCTTCGCGACGAATCGACAGGAAAACTTCGCTTCGGAAACGTCAAACTCATGCTGGACGGATCCATTCAAGGTTTCACTGCGCGGCTACTCGCGCCTGGCTACTATCGAGATCAGCCTAACGGGATCTGGAACATTAGCCCGGAAGAATTCAAGGCAGCGTTCGAGACATTCCACCGCGCAGGCCTGCTGGTTCACGTTCACTGCAACGGCGACCAGACAACTCAGCTGTTCCTTGACATACTCGAAGAGATTCTCACGAGCTACCCGCGGCCCGACCATCGTCATACCTGCACCCATTCTCAGATGACCACGGCGGCGCAGTATCGGCGGATGGCAGCGCTTGGAGCCTGCGCGAACATCTTTGCCAATCACATCTGGGCGTGGGGTGATCAGCATATTGATGTGACTGTTGGTCCCGACAGAGCGGCACGAATGAATGCAGCAGCGACCGCGTTGCGAACCGGGGTGCCGATTTCCTTGCATTCGGATACACCAGTAACGCCTTTGGGACCACTGCAAGCCGTAAAACATGCCGTTACACGAAAAACCGTCTCGGGACGTGTAATGGGCGAATTCGAGAAGATCGGAGTGCAAGAAGCACTCGAAGCCGTGACCATCGGTGGCGCCTACATGCTGAAGATGGACCACGAAGTAGGTTCCATTGAATCCGGTAAGTTTGCGGATCTAGCGGTCTTGGCGGAGGATCCTTTGATGTTGAGGCGGAACGCATAGGTGACATCCGGGTCCTGGGAACTGTAGTCGGTGGGCAACACTTCAAGACGAAGGTTGCAGCACCGGCAGAAGCACTGGCACCATGACGGCAAAGTTGGCGATCATCAGTGGTTATCTAGGATCTGGAAAATCGACGCTCGTGAATCGCTTGTTAGGCGGTGTTCTGCCCGGGCGTACTGCCGTCGTCGTAAACGATTTTGGTTCAATCAATATCGATGCCGATCTCATTTCGTCCGCGGACGAGGACACGATTGAGCTAACGAACGGCTGCATCTGTTGCCAGATAAATGACGATGCTTCGCGCGTTATGTCCAAACTTGCTGAACGCGCGGATCTTGACAACGTTGTGTGCGAAGTCAGCGGTGTCGGTGACCCTAGCAAATTGCCCAATGGCGCACCTTTCCCGGCTTCACACGCGGGCCTCTCGTCGTCTGCGCAGACGCCACGGCTCTCCCGCGCTTATTGAAAAACGAATACGTCGGCGATACGGTCTCACGGCAGCTTGCGCGCGCCGAAACGGTCTTGATCACCAAGACGGACGTCGCTCTGCCCCGTGACATCAGCAAGACGGAGGAAGCCTGTCGTCGAGCTGCACCCAACGCGCGTATTTTCATACAGGAAAGTACTGATCCTGGGAAAACGGCACTCGAGGTATTTGGTCCTGCACAGAATGACGCCTCTGCCCGCTACACGGACGAAAGCCCGAAGCAAAACAAGGGTGCTGAGGCCTTAGCCCATCAAACACGACATGCTTCTGTCACTGTCGATCTCCCGAAGCCCCTCGACGTTGATGTTCTAGTCAGCTTTTTGTCATCACAGTCCGCGCTCCTTATGCGGGCTAAAGGGATTGCCCTCGACAAGGCGGGCAGCTGGCAGGAAGTCCAATTAGCCGGGCGCCAAGTTACAGTGCGGCCACATGGCTCACAGAAGCGACGGCCAGAATCCTCGGCGATGGTGATGATCGCTGCAGGACCGAACGCCGAGGGGATAGTGCACGAAGCCGAGGCAGAGCTGAAACAACTTAACAGATAGTGGCAGCTACTTCTAGTTGGGATTGCCAGCCTCTAGACCAATGCTTCGACTTCTGGGACCGTTCTCGCGTGACCAAAACAACCATTAGTGGTGAGTGTCTGGTTCCATCGCTTACGGAAAGCAAGAACCGCGAGTGCAGATGTCGCACTCGCGGTTCTTACTTTGCCGACGAGGTGGTTTAGAAGAGCACGCGGGCCAGCTTCTGGCGGGAGGCGGCGACCCGCGGGTCGCTGTTGCCCACCACGGCGTACAGCTCGATCAGCCGGCGCCGGACCCGTTCGCGGTCCTCGTCGTGCAGCCGGGAGATCAGGTTCACCAGCCGGGAGAAGGCGTCCTCCACGTGCCCGCCGGCCACATCCATGTCCGCCACTTCCAGCTGGGCGTTGATGTCATCCGGGGACTGGGCCGCGGCCTGGCGCACCTGATTCAGGTCCTTGCCCTGGGTGCGCGAGAGCAGGCGCACCTGATACAGGCCCACCTGCGCCTCGTGGTCGTTGGGCTTCTCGTTCAGCGCCTCGGTGTAGGCGGCCTCCGCGGCGGCGAAGT
>NZ_BAXF01000129.1:0-5314 GCF_001310435.1 Arthrobacter sp. JCM 19049
CAATGCTGCTGGTGCGCTTGAGCAGTTCTTCGACCAGCACCCGCAACTCCAGCCGTGCCAGCGGCGCCCCCGGGCAGATGTGGATGCCCGCCCCGTACAGCAGGTTCAGCCCCGGGTCCCGGTCCAGGCGGAACTCATCCGGGTCCCCGAAGACGCTCTCATCGCGGTTGGCCGAAGCCCACACCACGGTCACCCGCTCACCGGCCGGGATCAGCCGCCCGTTGACCTCCACATCCCGGGTGGTCACCCGGCGGTTGGCAATCAGCGGGGCGTGCGCCCGCAGGATCTCGTCGTTGGCCGCCCCGATCAGCGAGGGATCCTCGCGCAGACGGGTCTGGATTTCCGGGTGGGTGCTCAGGAAATTGGCCAGGATCCCGACACTGGCGGCAATGGTGCCCAGCTCACCGACCGTCCAGTTGCGCAACAGGCTGACCAGCTCCTCGTCGTTCAGCGCCCGGCCGTACACCTGCTCATGCAGCAGTTGGGTGGTCAGGTCCTTCGGCGCGCGGTGGCCGGCCTCGCGCCGCTGCTGGAGCAGCTGGCGAATGTATCCGTCAAACTCCACGGCGATGGCCTTCATCGCCGGTCGGTCCTGGGCCAAGGTGGCCGTGCGGTTCTTCGCGGTCCAGGCGCGCAGCGGTTCCTCCAGCTCCCGCGGCCACTCCAGGAACGCGCTCTGGGCGCGCAGTGCATAGACCTCGGCCAGCTGCTCAATCACGTCGACCGGTTCGTGCAGCGGCAGCTCCCGGAGCAGGTTGAGCGCCACTTCCCGGCACACCGGCTCGAAGCGGCGCATCAGCTCCGGGGTGAAGTAGCGGTCATTGACCGCCCGGTAGACGGTGTGCTCCGGTGGATCCATGCCATTGGGCACGGTCAGCCGCTGGGAGACGGCGTTGCTGAACGTTTCGGGATCATGCAGCACCCGCAGCGCATCTTCGTGCCCCAGCACCGAGTAGCCGAGGAACTCGCTGTGGGCGACGGGGCACTGGCCCGGAGGCGGTCGTAGGCGGCAATCTGGTCCTCTAGCACCTCCGGGGACCGTGGGTCCCAGTCCGGCGCGGCTGATGCTGACATGCTGCTTTCCTCCAATGCTCGCCTGGCCTCAGGCTACGCGCTGGCAGGCGGACCGGACAAGGCCCTGGCTAGCGTCCGGACACGAGGACGTTGACGCTCACCGGTACCGGGTTCTTGAAAACGTCCAGCACCGGGCAGTGCTCATCGACCACCCGCTGCAGCTCAAGATAGCGTTCGGTCACGATTTCAGATGAGATGCTGCGCCCCGCTTTATTCCATGGCTGGCGAGTTGCCTCAACCGGTTGCAGGTGTTGCTGAGCTCCGTGCTTGGTTGGAGCGGGCTGCCCCAATGCTGGACAGGAGCATCCCTTCCCTGCGTATGGCCTTTGCGAATCTGCTCTATCGCGATGCTGCATCGGTTGGTTGGGAAGCTGGTGTGGCTGCTGGCTTTGCTAAAGCTTGCGCTGGACCCGCCATGGCAGAAGCAGCCTAGGAGTTTTTTGATTGGCATGTCGATCATCTGTATGGTGGTCGGCATGCTGATCGTTGGCGCGGCCAAGATACAGGGACGCCAAAACGCGCAAGGAGATAGTTTTTACGTTCTTAACGCAAAAGCTGGCTCTACTGCTGCCTGTCTGAACTTTTACGTTCTTAACGTAAGAGTTGGATTGGCCGATCTTGGCTGGAATTTTACGTTTTTAACCTAAAAATGACACCGGTGAAGAGCTCTGTTTTACGTTCTTAACGTAAAAGGCGGATTGACTGCCTGACCATAGCTTTTACGTTGTTAACGTAAATCTCCGCTGCAACAGCGCCCACTCGGGGCACTACTACGGGGCAGGCTTTTACGTTCTTAACGCAAAACCTGAGGACTACCCCTCTAGCGCTCTTCGACGGCAAGAAGAGCGACGCTTAGGACGCGGCACTGCGCAGAGCTAGCTTTTACGTGATGAACGTAAAAGATTCAGGTGGATCAGCGTGGCGTCCGGGCAGTAATCTTCCATGTATAAATGTAACCCTTGCTCCAGGTCCATTTTTTGCCGCACGTCGCGTTGTGCACCTGCGAGGTGTATCCAGCTTTGACGAGATGCCTGGACGCGTCGGAATACGCACGATAGCAAGACAGATAATGTTTGGAAGAACCAGACAGCACCTTCGTTGCCGCTTGAGCCGGCGCTGCGGTGCCAAAGCTGGCTCCCACCACCAGGCAGGCTGCTGCAACCACTGAGCCGATCTTGTGGATCTTCTTGGGCTTTTCGTGCTTCTGGACTACTTCAGTCATCGGGATACCTCTCTCGTGCGTGGTTGCGATGTCCTTGTCGAGGCTACCAGAACGCTCAACCTTTTACGTTTAGAACGTAAACTTGGAGACCAATCAACGTCAAGTGGGGACTGCCTCGTCCCGGTGCCAGCCATCGGCGGACTCGGCGCATAGAGATAGGTGAGAAGCAAACCGGCCTCTCTAAAACCAAAGGACAATTCCCATGATCGCTTCCCCAGATTGCACGTTCTGCACCTTCGGCATCACTACCCCGAACGGAGATGGCTGCCCCAACCCCATCTGCGGTCTGAGCATCACTATCGCGCCGGCAGTTCAGGATGAGGCTGTCTGGTTACCGCAACGAGTAATGGCACCGGTGACTTAAACGGTGTTGTTGAAGCTCTGGCCGATGCGGCGTCGTGCCGTGTTGCCGATCGCATGATCGAGACTACACCGGGCTACCCTATTGAGGTTGATGAGCCAAAGCCTGTCGAGAGCGGTTGGATCATCAGTGAAGGAGTCGCACGAGAGCTGGTCGAGGTCCTCTTCGGCATGGGCATCCCGTACCAGGCAGCGATCTAACCAACAGCAACCGAGTGGTCATGCGCAAAAGTTCATGACCACTTTTTGTTGCCACCAGGTAGGGGTCTGCTGACTCTTCTATGTCTGTCAAGCCGCAGCCGGAACCTCTTCAACCATTGCTGAAGCACTGAAAATCTTGAAGATGCGACGGACCAGATAGCGTTTGATGCATCGGCGGATCTCGCGATCAGTTTTCCCCTCAGCTCGACGCTTCTCAACGTAGACTCGCGTCTCTTTGTCATGTGTCATACGCGTGACCGCTGCTAAGTGCAGGGCAGCATTCAACGACCGATCACCGCCACGATTAAGCCGGTGCCGGGTCGTGTTCCCCGACGACGCAGGAATTGGATTCACGCCAGCCAGGCAGGCAAATGCCGCTTCATTGCGCACTCGCCCTTCATGGGACCACGCGACGAAGCACTTCGCTGCCGTGATTGCCTTGAAGCCGGTCTCAGTCAATAAGGGTGCCGCTTCGCTGGCTTTGACCAGCTCGTTCAGCTGCTGCTCAAGGTCGGCCACCTACCCCTGCCCGAAATCACGTTCCTACGTTTCCACCAGCGAGCTGCATCCCACGCCCCATCGGTAGATCAAGGCTTAGCCTTGTCCACGGTTACCGACGATAGGGGAGCACGGCGGTGGACCAATGAGGTATTGCCTCCAGCTGCACCCCGGCCCTCATGGCAAGCGGCATCACGCTGCGCACCCTTTGACTGCGGCTGCGGTTAACCGGCGTCGGCGGCGTCGGAGTTGTCGTTCAAACGGTGCAGCAGGTCGGCGAAACGTTGCACGTCTTCAGTGGACCAGTCCTCCAGCTTGTCCCGCAGGCGCTGGCGCTGCGCCTGGCCGCTGACGTACCAGGCGTCACGTGCCCGATCGGTGATGGACACCAGCTGGGCCCGGCCATCCTTGGGATCCGCGGTCCGGGTGATCAGTCCCTGGGTCTCCAACTGCTTGACCAGCCGGGAAATCGTGGCCTTGTCCAGCTGCAGCGATTCGGCAAGGAACCCCTGCTGCTGGGAATCGTGATGCACCAGGATCGACAAGATTCGGTAACCAGGGGCCTGCAGCTCCGGGTGGATCGCTTTGGCGCGCCGCATCAGGGTCTGGCGGGCGCGCAACAAGGTCGTGGTGAACTCTCTTTCCACCGTGATGAAAAGTTCTTCGTCATGCATGGAATCATTCTAGGCGGGCGCACACCCCCTCCATGATTTACCCGCTCAGTTCGGGCTTCCTACGCCAAAGCCGGAATCGCTGGCCCAGGGCTACGGCCAGCAGGACGTGACCGAGATACTACGTGAGCGTCCGCAGAAGGTGACAAGATGAGAAAGACTAATTTTAGAACCGAAGGAGAAGCAGTGAGCTACACGGTGGGTCCAGTCGACATGATTCCGGTCGGTGAGGCGCTGAAGGTCGAATCCGATGACAGCGGAGCCAAGGAGGACATCGCCATCTTCCATGCCGAGGACGGCAACTTCTACGCCCTGCAGGATGAGTGCACCCACGAAGTCGCCTCCCTGTCCGAAGGATGGATCGAAGACTGCGAAGTCGAATGCCCGCTGCACGCTTCCCGGTTTAACCTCAAGACCGGCAAGGTCCTGTGCCTGCCAGCCTATGTTGATGCGCGCACCTACAAGGTGGAGGTCATCGACGGGATGCTGGAGCTGCACTTCTAAATGGGTTCAGTGCATATCGTCGGGGCCGGGGTCGCCGGTTTCTCCCTGGCCCACACGCTGGTTCAGGCGGGCTATGCCGGAAACATCACGCTCAGCGATCCGGAGGGGCTGCCCTACGACCGCCCGCCCCTGAGCAAGACGCTGGAACGGGTCAACCTCGCACCCCCTGCATGGTTTATTGAGCATTCGGTGCAGCTGCAGCCGCAGCGCATTGACCAGGTCCAGACACCGGAATCCGAACAGGACTGGCTGGTGCTGGCCACCGGAACCACACCAAGGAGACTGCAGGTGCCCGGGGCCGAACATGCCCGGGTGATCCATACGGCCAAGGACGCCGAGGACCTGTCACAGAAGTTGTCGTTCGGCGCCTTCGGAACCCAGGTGGTGGTCATCGGTGCCGGGCTCATTGGGGCCGAATTCGCCGCCGCGGCCCGACAGTTCGGCGCCATGGTCACCTTGATCAGCAACCAGCAGGTGCCGCTGGTCACCGCCTTTGGCGAACCCATGGCCCGCCAGCTGCACGAGGACCATCGGCTGAACGGGATCCGGGTGGTGACCGGGATGGCCGAACGGATCACCGAGAACAGCGTCGAGGTCAATCAGGAGAGCATCGAGCCGACATCGTGGTGGCCGCGATCGGGGTGGAGCCGAACCTCACCCTGGCCGACACCCTGGGCCTGGAAACGCACAACGGCATCATCGTGGACGCGGGCATGCGCACCAGCGTCCCCCAGGTGCTGGCGATCGGGGATGTGGCCCGCGAGGCCGGTGCCCGCCCCCTGCG
>NZ_BAXF01000130.1:0-5304 GCF_001310435.1 Arthrobacter sp. JCM 19049
GCGCGGCTTCATGCGCGGCCACGGTCCGTTCTTGAAGCCTCGGTGGCGGCGGCGACGGCGGCGTCGATGTCCTCCTTCTGCCCGGCGGCGGCGTTCACGTACGGCTTGTTGGTCACCGGGTCCAGCACCTCGAAGGTCTTGCCGCCGATGGAATCGACGAACTCACCGTTGATGTAGTGCTGGATCTTGCTGGGCAGGTTCTCCGGAACGAAGTGCTTGCTCATGGCTGTGTCCTTTCGCGTTGCGTTGCAAAGACGGTCAAAAAACTTGTGGTCGAAAATCTTGGGTGCTGCTGGTTTGCCTAGATGGGGGAGGGCTCCATGCCCGCCGCCTTGAGGTAGGCGTTCAGCGTGTTGGTGCGGTGCCGCCGGGCGGCCTGCTCGATCTGCTCGGCGGACGCCCCGTCCTCCAGCAGGCCCAGCAGGTGCTCGTGCTCCTGGACCGACTGCAAAGCCCGGTGCGGGATGTGCGAGAAGGAGGAGGAGCGCATCGCCGCCAGGCGCCGCCACCCGCGCTGGACCAGGTCCAGGATGTGCGGGTTCGGGCACTGGCAGTACAGCAGCTTGTGGAATTCGGTATTCAGTTGGGTGAAGGCCACCGGTCGAAGCTGTCCAGGCACTCGCGCATCTTCTGGTTCACCTCACGCGCCGCCTGGCGCAGGGACCGATCCATCAGCGGTGCGGCCAGCGCGGTGGCGGCCGGCTCGATCACCGACAGGGTCTGCATGGTGTGCAGGTAGAGGGTGGAATCGATTTGCGCCACCGTGCCCCCACGTTGCGGGTGAAGTTCACCAGCCCCTCGGCCTCCAGCCGCCGGATCGCCTCGCGCACCGGAACCACCGAGCAGCCCAGTTCCTCGGCAATGGTTCCCAGCACCAGGCGGTATCCGGGGGAGTAGGCCCCGTTGTTGATCCGCTCGGAGATGGTGGCGTAGGCCGCTTCGGACTTCGAGGGGGTCATGGCTAGAGTTCCCAGCTGTCCAGGTCCGGGCTGCCGGCCTGCTGCCAGGCCTGGTACTTGGCCTTCCAGTCCGCGTTCATCGGGAACAGCCCGTCGATGACGTGCCCGCGCTGGACCATGGCGAAGATGAACTCATCGGACTTCTCGGTGGCCAGTGCCGCGTCGGCGACCTCGGCGACCAGGTGCGGCGGGATGACCACGATGCCATCCGAATCGGCCACGATCACATCCCCGGGCTGCACGGTAACCCCACCGCAGGCCACGGTGATGTCCTTGTCCCAGGCCACGTGCCGCCGGCCCAGCACGGCCGGGTGGGCGCCGTTGTAGAACACCGGGATGTCCAATCCGGTGACCGCGTCCAGGTCGCGCACGCCGCCGTCGGTGATGATGCCGGCCGCGCCCAGGGTCTGGCTACGCAGTGCCAAGATGTCGCCCAGGGTGGCGGCCTCGGTTTCCCCGCGCGCCTCCATGATCAGCACCTCGCCGTCACCCAGCGAATCAATGGACTGCTTCTGGGTGTTGTAGCCGGCCCCGTGCTTCTTGAACAGATCCTCGCGGTTGGGCACGTAGCGCAGCGTGCGGGCGGTGCCGATGACCCGCTGCATGCCCTTGGTGGCGCCGGGCACCTGGATGTTCACGTTGTTCAGCCCCAGCTTGCGCAGGGTGGCGGACAGGGTAGCGGTGGCCACGGCCTGAAGCTTGGCGCGCACCTCATCGGTGAGCACGTCCTTGCCGGTGATGATCGGCTCCAGTCCGGCGGCGGCGCGGTCACCGTAGGCGTCTTCCTTGTCCTTCTCCGTGACCTTGGGCTGGTTGCCGAAGGCGGCGAAGGCGTCAGTGCCCTCCACGGCGGTGGTCTTCAGCTTGCCGGTGCTGGCCCCGGAGACCAGGTCGGTGACCTCAACCTCGACGACATCGCCGGGGAAGAAGACGGTGGAGCCGGCCGGGGTGCCGGTGAGGATGACATCCCCGGGCAGCAGGGTCATCTGCTGGGAGAGGTCGGCAATGATCTGGGCGAAGGAGAAGAGCAGCTCGGAGGTGTCGGCATCCTGGGCGAGTTCACCGTTGACCCAGGTCTGCACGCGCAGCTTGGCCGGATCAATGCTTGCCGCCTCTAAAGCGTTCGGGCCCATCGGGGTGTAGCCGTCGCCGGACTTGGAGCGGATGTTCGAGCCCTTGTCGGCGTACTTCATGTCGTGCACGCCCAGGTCGTTGGCGGCGGTGACCTGACCAACGTGGCCCCAGGCGTCCTCGACGGAAACGCGGCGGGCGGCCTTGCCGATGATCAGGGCAATCTCACCCTCGAAGGCCAGCAGCTCGGTGCCGGCCGGGCGCTCGACGGTCGAGCCGGAAACTGCCAACGAGGAGGAGGCCTTCATGAAGTAGCTGGGGTACTTCGGGGTGCGTCGGCGCTGGGCGGCCCGCGAAGCGTAGGACAGGTGCACGGCCAGCACCTTCCCTGCCTGCGCGAAGGTCGACTCGTTGACCGAAACCGAGGTGCTCATTGATTCTCCCACTTCTTCGTACATTAAATCGTATACGATCAGTGTGCGCTGAATCTCTGAGGGTGTCAAGCTCTCCAAGCTTTCAGGCGATGACGGTATTAGCTATCAACGAGTGTGGCGCATTCCAAACGGAACCGCAGCGCGTAAATAGCGCGACGGTCAATGAATGATGTCGGGTTAGGCTCGCTTAGAATGTGAGTGAACGTCACTTTCATCCTTCGCATCTCGAAAGTAGAACAATGTCATCATCCATTCCACCCAACTTACCCGCGCCCAAATTTGGCAGGATCCCGAAGGAGAAGAAAGGGGGGCTATGGCTCGTACTCACCATCTCCGGATTGGTATCTGTTGTCGTGGGAATCAGCATCGGCGCTACGCCGGTTGGTAATTTATGTGGCAGTGTTTTTGATCAAGACAGTTTTGCGGCGAAGGTGTACGACACTCTTGGCGGTTCGCCGGGCGGTGCAGCGCGTGAATGTCTAGAAAAATTTCGGCAGCTGCCGTACCGACCTGGATATTCATCGTTCTCGGTATCTTGCTCGCGGTTACTGGCGTCATTATTCGAAATCAGCCAAACGGGTTCCTGTCACCATTGCCGCTCCTCGCGAGGAGAAGTCGATCACTCAGAAACTCGAAGAACTGGCAAGTCTCCGCGATAGGGGCATGATTAGCGAAACCGAGTTCGAAGAGAAGCGGAGGAGCTTTCTTGAGAGGATGTAGTGCGACTAAACAGCTGGGCGATCCTGCTGTGTGCATCAAAATGCTGTAGGTCTTCGCTCCCAGTAGTTGTTGATATCACTCGCCAACGGTTCGTGCACTCTACCGAAACATACTGGTGCTCCTGAAAGTCTCGCGCCGGCTACATGCCGGTAGCGAGACTTTTTCGCATTCTCAATCTAATCGCGGCAGCTGCACCTGGGGGCAGGAGGGCGACATGCCGAGAATGGGCATTGCGAGAGCGCCCACTTCTGAGCTCGGTTGGCGTCTTCAAAGACGGTGTATTGACTCTTGCCGCAGGCGGATGACGTTGCCGAGTTTCGGCGTAACTTCAGTTCTGCTGTACGCCAGGACCGCTTGATGTAGTGGCATCGCGCAGGGAGAGCGTATCGGCTCGATACTTGTAGCCCTCAGGGCGGCTAGCTCGTAGGCGACCTTGGTAAGTCGCCGGGTCACTCGCAGCGAGAAACTGCGCAAACGCAAGTATTACATGCGATGGTATGGATTATGACAGGCTCGTTTCCCGACTATTCTGGGAAAGTCCTGCTAGGAAACGTGGCTGCGAGACGTATGTTCGTTCAGGCGCGCTTTCCCAAGGGAGGTAAGTAAAGCGAATTTGCGGAACCCGCATTCCCATATTGACTAGCTTGACGAGCAGGATAAGCGTACGGCGGAACAGTTATTGAGGGACCGGTCTGCTGCAACCGCTGCATCTCGGAGATTCCTTGCACTAAGAAAACACGCGGTGAAACAGCGTTTTTCCTGAGACTTCGGATTTTGGAAACTTGGGGGTTCCCCTATCATTATGAGTATTGGTCGGGCGAAGTTCACCGCAACCGGATATGCCTACTAGGCCCATGGGGATGGGGTACCGAGTTGGCAGACGCATTGGGGAATGCCTTCCGGGCGCGTTATGCGAGACTTCGCCCGACCCAAGCTTTTAAGCCGTCGCCCGCTCACAGGGCGTAGGCACAAAACAGGCTGGCTGTAGTTTCTAGGAACTACAGCCAGCCTGTTCTTCGTCCGACCGAACTCACTGGAATTCGGAAGCTGGATGACTATGCGTCGAGGAAGTTCAGTGCCGCGGTCTTGAACTCGCGACTGGTTACTGCGCTGGCGTGATTCCGCCCGGCCAGCCATACGACTTCGGTGTCCGTTCCGGCTTCGCGAAGCAGGCGCCGAAGGTACGGCATGGTGGTGGCCAGGTCGTCCTGGTCCCCGGCGACGAGTAGGGTCGGGGCGGTCGGCACCGCTTCGGCCGGATCGTAGGGTTCGGTCTTGATGCCTTCGATCAGCTTGAACAGCGCATTGAAATCGTTGGCCTTCTCGTTGATCGCAATCGACATCACCTTTGCCGTGTATTCGTCGGCGATCGACTCACCGGTGGCCACGAAATTGCGTGCCTCATTCAAGGCGAAGGCGGCCAGCGGGTCCAGGCTGCCAGGGCCGCCGATGATCAGGCGGCGGACGAGCTCGGGATGCTTGGCGGCCAGCTCCCAGCCCAGCGCGCGCCCAGTGAGTAGCCCAATACGTCAACCGGGCCACCCAGAGATTCGACCACCTTGGCCAGGGCAAGGTGGATGCGGCTCGGGGCCCAGCTGCCGTCGTTGTGGTGCGGGTCCTCTCCGTGGCCGGGCAGATCCACCAGCGCCACATTGCGCCCATTTTCGGTGAAGTGCCGAACCCATCCGGAGCGTTCCCAGTTTAGGTCTGCGGAGGAGGCGAAGCCGTGGATCAGCAGCACGGTTGGTGCACTGGCCTCGGTGTTCGCGGGGATAACTCGAAGATTAAGATCCAAGGTCATGCTCAAAACTATATGTCACTGCGGTCACAAAGCGTTCTTTGGGTGGAAGGCCCGGCGAGTTAATGTCAGAATGACTCTAACCAAATTTCACCCTGCCGGTCATGAGCCTAAACAAGCAGCCGGCAAAACAGGAGGCCTTGATGAGCATCCCGCTGGGATCAGCCAACGTGGCAGAACGGCGCAACATGCCACCGGCGTTGGCCGTTTCCACGGTGATCTTCGGTATCCGGCCCACCGACGGCGGCCGAGCACAATTGTGGTTGCCGCTGGTGCGCCGCGTTCGCCAACCCCACGCCGGACAGTGGGCGCTGCCCGGTGG
>NZ_BAXF01000131.1:0-5290 GCF_001310435.1 Arthrobacter sp. JCM 19049
CGGTGCTGCTGGGGGCCCTGCCCGGCGGCAGCGGCCTGGACATCCTGGCCAGCGGCGTACTGCTGCCGCTGGTGGTCACCCCAATTGTCGCCTACCTACTGGCCTATTTCCTGGTCCTGCCCGCCACCTGGCTGATCCGCCACGAAACGGCGCGCAATGTCAGCGCCCGTTCACGAGCCGGCCAAGCCCTGGGCGCCTGCGCGGTGGCCCTGGGGCTGGGGCTCCAAGACGGACAGCGTTCCGGGGCCATGCTGATGCTGGTATTCATTACCGCCCAGTCCATGGAGCCGGGAACCACCCCTGGGCCTGCAACTGACCGCGGCCGCCTTCCTGGCCTCGGGGTGTTGCTGGGCGGCTGGCGGATCACCCATACCCTGGAGCACCGGCTGGTGAAGATCGACCCGCTGCGCGGCATGGTCGCCCAGGGGGTGGCCGCGGGGCTGCTGTATGTCGGCGCCCTGCTGCTGCACCTGCCGCTGTCCACCAACCAGTCGGTGACCAGCGCAATAGTCGGTGCCGGCGCCAACCAGCCTTTGAGTCGGTGATCTGGCGCAACGTCATGCGGGTCGTGGGCCACTGGCTGGCCACCCCGGTGGTGTGTGTCCTAGGCGGCGCCGTCCTGGCGCTGGCGGCCTATCCCCTGACCCAGCTGTAGTCCCAAAGCCAGTCCCGGGGCTCGGGGATGAACAATTCCTCGATGGCGCATTCGAAACAGCTCGTCAGCCGGAAGGCCGGCGGAAGGGACGGGGCATACCGACCTTTCTGCGATGAAATCAACGTCTTCCGCCAGTCGCCAGCGCCTGGGCGAGCGCCGACTGGGACAGCCCCAGGACCCTGCGGAATTCGGCCAAGTGGTTCCGCATCAGCCTTCGGCCCGTCTTGGCGAGCGGTAGTGGGCGGCGAAGTCAAGTATCGCCAGCAGCACTGCCACCAGCAGCAGGTCGGTAAACACGGCGCTGGCCGCCCGGCCGTACCGGTGGCTTTCGACCGAGGACGCGACATCTTCGATGGCTGCGGCCAGCGTCTTGCGTTCCACGCACAGCACCCAGCAAAGGGCAACGGTCATGTAAAGCACCATCAGCGCCCCTAATACCGCGCCGAGCACTGGCCAATCCCCGCGGTGCTCAGCCCGAAAAACACTCCCATGCCCAGTGCCAGCAGTAGCGCGCAGGCCAGCGACACAGCGATCAGCGTCGCCGGTAGGCCTCCAAACAGTGCCCTGTCCCAGCGGAACTTCGCCGCCGCTCTAACCATCTCAACACCGTTCCCCTCGACCGATTGTGCCCTGACGGTTGCAGTTGTGGAAGCCGTCGAGGAGCTGGCAGCTCGCTCCGCCCGGAGCCGGCTAAAGACTCCTCTGGTGGGAGTGCTCGACGAGGCCGCCAACGTCTGCCGGTGGCGCGATCTGCCGAACCTCTACAGCCACTATGGTTCCCGCGGAATCATCCTCATGACCACTCTGCAGAGCTGGTCCCAGGGCATCGAGGTATGGGGTAAATCAGGGATGAAGAAGCTGTGGAGCGCATCGAATATCCGCGTCTACGGCGGCGGTGGCACCACCCATGACGGCAGCTTCCTCGAAGACCTTGTCCGCATGATCGGTGACTATGACCGCCTGACTTCCTCCACCTCATACGGACGCGGACAGCGCACCGTGTCGCAGCAGCTTCACCGTGAGCGCATCTTGGACGTGGACGACCTGGCGGCCATGCCCAAGGGATGCGCTGTGGTGTTGTCCTCGGGCAACCGGCCCACGCTGATCCGCACGCAGCCATGGATGGCTGACCCGCACGCCGACGCCGTGCGGGCATCCATCCTGGCCCATGACCCCGAAGCCGAGAAGGAACTCTCGGTGATTGAATCCGCATTGAGCACGGAGGGCGCATCATGAGCGACTGGGGAGAGGACGAATACACCGAAAACGAGGGGCAGCTTCCGCTGTCACGGATACATCCAGCTCGCCTGGGCGAGTGTTTGGGCTCGACATTGGCGGGCTTGCCGGTGAATACGTCGATGCGGCGGTCAAAGCCTCGGTCCGCAAGCAGGTCAATGACGTGGCCACGGCCGCGGTCGATGAAGCACTAACTGAGGAGTTGTTGGAATCCCTCAGGCAGCGAGCCGGCCAGGCGGCAGTGGCCGCCGTGACCGAACAGGTCGAGGCCAACCAGGCGGCCGACGAAGGCCAGGACGACGACGGCGAGGAGGAACCGGAGGAAACCCTCTACTACGGTTCCGTCGATGAGTTTGTTCGTGAGTACCTGCGCAATGTCTATCGCCGGGCGATTAACGGCCGCGCACGGGTCTGGGCTGCCCGGTGGTGGGAATACGACGAGGCAGTGATCCGTCTGGAAGCATTATGGCGTTCCTGGGAGCACCTGCGCATGGACCCCAGCACCGGCATGAGCGTGTGGTGGCGAGACCACGCGGACCACCATATGGCGGTATTGCTGGACCCGGACGGACCGTTTTCCTCGGCAGCGGACGCCGACGAGAACAAGTCCAAAAAAGGTCAACCGTTGCCTTATGTCCCACCCCCGGCAGGATTGTTCACAGAGCAACGACTTTCGGAACAACATTAAGCTAAAACAGCGACCGTACATCCACCCCATGAGTTGGATGCACGGTCGCTGTTCTGCGCCAAGAAATACGGTCAGCAGTCTTGAGCTTTAGTTCAAAGAAAAAATCCACCCGATAGTATTGACAAATCTTTCGGCATTTAAGGAAGGATCAGCATAATACTCAGCTTGCAAGCTCATGACCATCTCTTCGTCTTCAAGCTGATCAATTCGAAGCATGCCGGTATTACCGCCACTCATGGCAAAATCACATAGTGAATCAGCTTTCAAACAATCTACAACTAAGTCTGGGTCCCCCGTCGGGTCAATGTCCCTGATATTCGTTTGATAAATCGATAACACGAGCGAGACTGGCTGAACGGTTCCGTCTATCAGCAGCTCTAGAGAACCTTCTGTGGTGCGTACATTAGGGACTTCAAGATCCTCTTGTAGCCGACTAACCTCTCCATTAGGATGCTTCCAGTCAACAGCAAATGATCGAACCTCTTTTTGCTCGAACTGGAGGACTGGAGGAAGCTCAAGTGCATCCGGAGTCAACGAAAGAACATCCTGTTCCTGAGTTTGTTCAGGCTTCACAGCAACTGCACCACCGTTTTCCACTGAGCTAGCCATGTTAGAGCTACACCCAGTAAGCGTCGATAAAGATATGAGCGAGCAGCCGATCAGTACGCCAAGTTTAATTGTTGCAGTAGAAACGGGTTTCAATGTCACTTGAAGTCCGACCTGAGAAGTTCGTCGTTCCAAAAGTTACTCGATGATAGTGCGTCTTAAACAGCCGGTGGCCCACCCGCACGCGGGTGGGCCACCGGCCTGATCCCCTCCAGGATCCCCCGGAAGACCCCCTTCCGGACCGCCCGCCGCCAACGGCAGCGGACGAATTCTGTGCTTCCGCGCTACCGAAGCGGCCCGAGACGTAGTCCTCGGTGGCCTTCTGGGCAGGGTTGGAGAAAATGGTAGCGGTGTCGTTGTACTCGATGAGCTTGCCCGGCTTGCCGGTGCCGGCAATGTTGAAGAACGCGGTCTTGTCGCTCACCCGGGCCGCCTGCTGCATATTGTGGGTCACGATCACCACGGTGTAGTCGTTCTTCAGCTCATTGATCAGGTCCTCGATCGCCAGCGTGGAAATCGGGTCCAGGGCCGAACAGGGCTCATCCATCAGGATCACGTTCGGCTTGACCGCAATGGTGCGGGCAATGCACAAACGCTGCTGCTGGCCACCGGAAAGGCCGGAGCCGGGCTTGTCCAGGCGGTCCTTGACCTCGTTCCACAGGTTGGCCCCGCGCAGCGACTTCTCCACCAGCGCCTCGGCATCCGAGCGGGAGATCTTCTTGCCGTTCAGCTTCACCCCGGCCAGTACGTTGTCGCGGATGGACATGGTCGGGAACGGGTTCGGGCGCTGGAAGACCATCCCAATCTGGCTGCGCACGGTCACCGGGTCCACCCCGGCCTCATAGAGGTTGTCCCCGTCCAGCAGCACCTCACCCTCGACGCGGCCGCCGGGAATCACTTCGTGCATGCGGTTCAGGTGCGCAGGAAGGTGGACTTGCCGCAGCCGGAGGGGCCGATGAAGGCGGTGACGGATTTGGCGGCGATGTTGATGTTTACATCCTGCACGGCCAGGAATTTGGAGTAGTAGACGTTCAGGTCTTTGACGTCGATGCGCTTTGACATGGTGGTTGGGTCCTTTGGAAAAACTGTGGGTGACAGGTCCGGAGCCGGTGCGGCTCAACGGCCCTTCTTGGGGGCGAAGATCGAGGCGACCAGGCGGGCGACGAGGTTCAGCGCCATCACCATCAGGATCAGCAGCAGGGCAGCGGCCCAGGCACGCTGGATTGACGGGTCGATGTTCGTCGGGCTGGTCGGGGTCAGGATCTGGTAGTAGATGAACGTGGGCAACGTGGACATCCAGTTGGCGAACACGTTCAGGTTGATGTTGCTGGCGATGCCAGCGGTGACCAGGATCGGGGCGGTCTCACCAATCACCCGGGCAATGGCCAGGGTGACGCCGGAGCGATGCCGGAGATCGCGGTGGGGATGACCACCTTCAGGATGGTGCGCCAGCGGCGCACGCCCAACGCGTAGGAGCCTCACGCAGCTCGTTCGGCACGATCTTGAGCATTTCCTCGGTGGAACGCACCACCGTGGGGATCATCAGCACGCTCAGCGCGACGGCCGCGACAATGCCCATGCGAGCGTTGGGACCCAGGATCACCCCGAAGAACGCGGCGGCGAACAGGCCGGCCACGATCGAGGGGATGCCGGTCATCACGTCAACGAAGAATGTGATCGCCCGGGACAGCAGCCCGCCCTTGGAGTATTCGACCAGGTAGATGGCGGTGAGCATGCCCACCGGCACCGAGATGATGGTCGCCCACAGGGTGATCAGCAAGGTGCCCATCAGCGCGTGGTACGCCCCGCCGACGACCGGCCCGCCCTCGGCGACGCTCTGGTTGTCCACCGCACCGGTGACCCCGTTCATTGAACTGGTCAAGAAGTGCAGGCTCATCCCCGGCAGGCCCTTTTCCAGCACGGTGTAGATCACCGAGGCCAGCGGGATCAGCGCCAGGATGAAGGCGCCGTAGATCAGGTACAGGGCCAGCGCGTTCTTCCCGCGCCGGGCCCCCTCGACAATGCCGGTGGCCGTGGTGGCCCCGATGACGAACAGCAGCGCCGCGTAGATCGCGAAGCTGGCCACCGAGAATCCGCCCAGGTGG
>NZ_BAXF01000132.1:0-5275 GCF_001310435.1 Arthrobacter sp. JCM 19049
CGCACCGGACAGCCGGCCGCCACCACCTGTGATGAGGCCGAAGCGCAGCTGGGCGCCAGCGTGGATGTGTACCTCGACGGCGGCCAGCGCGGCCTGCTCGGCGAGGCACAACCCTCCACCATTGTGGATGCCACCGGGGAGCACCTCTTCGTGGTGCGCCAGGGCGCGATTTCCCTGCAGGCGCTGCGCGAGGTGGTCCCGGAGGTCCTCGGCCTGGGTGAGAGCGCACCGAGCCAGGACGCATGAGACAGTACGTCCTGCTGATCGCCTTCAGCTTCGTCACCTCCTACCTGCTCACCCCCGTGGTGCGCAGCTTCGGGGCACGCTTCGTCTCCTCCCAGAAGCTGCGCGACCGCGACCAGCACAGCAACCCGATCGTGAAGTTCGGGGGACTGGCGATGATCGGGGCGCTGCTGGCCGGGCTCTGGGTGGCCAGCCGGCTGGAGTTCTTCGACGCAATCTTCCGCAACGATTCACCGATCATGGGCATCGTCTTCGCCCTGGTGGTGATCGTGGTGCTGGGGATCGCCGATGACCTCTACGACCTGAAGTGGTACGTGAAGTTCATCGGGCAGCTGGGGATCGGGGCGATCATCGCCCAAAGCGGGATCGTGATTAAGGCGCTGCCGGTGGGCACCTGGTCCATTGATTCCCCGGTGATGCAGTACCTGGTGACCATCGGACTGATCGTGCTGACGATGAACGCCATCAACTTCTCCGACGGGCTGGACGGGCTCGCCGCGGGGCTGACCGCGATCGGCGCGGCGACCTTCTTCCTCTACTCCTACGTGCTGGCCACCCACGTGAGCGCCGCGGACTACGCGAACCTGGCGGCGCTGCTGTGCGCCATCCTGCTCGGGGCGTGCCTGGGCTTCTTGCCGCACAACTTCAACCCGGCGAACATCTTCATGGGAGAGACCGGGGTGCTGGCCCTGGGACTGATCCTGTCGGTGTCCACCGTGGTGGTCACCGGCGACGTGCAGGGCCTTGAGGCCTACCGCTTCCGCAACGTACCGGCCTACATGCCCATGGCCCTGCCGCTGGTGATCATCTTCTTCCCGGCCCTGGACCTGCTGCTCTCGGTGATCCGGCGCCTGTCCAAGCGGCGCTCTCCCTTCGCCCCGGACTCGATGCACATCCACCACCGGATGCTGGCCCAGGGCCACTCGGTGCGCAAGAGCGTGCTGCTGCTCTACCTGTGGGCGCTGCTGGTGGCCGCCGGTGTGGTGCTGATCGCCTTCATCCCGCTGCAGGTGATGATCCCGCTGTTCGCCCTGCTGCTGATCGGCGCCGGGTTGCTGACCTGGTGGCCGCTGGTCTCCAAGCGTTACGCTTCGCTAACTGAAAGACTTCGTCATCGGTGACGGAGAAGCTTTCTATCTCGTGTAGAATTTACTCTGGATCGTTCGCGGTCGGCCTTCGGGCCAGCGGCGAATAGACAGTTTTGCACGGCACGTTCTTCGGCGGAAGCAATCCCGCGGAAGTCCACGCTCAAGACTTTGCAAGCTAAGGACTTTGAATGCCCCAGACACCAGGCTCCGGCCGCGTCCCGGCATCCAAGGCCCCCGACTCCATCTGGATGCCGGTGTTGGTCAGTTCCCTGGTGTATGCGCTGATCGGTACCGCGGCCTTTTTCCTGATTTCATGGCTCGTGGCCGACTGGTGGTATGCGCTCTCGGGGATGCTGGCTGCCGCGCTGGTGATCGGTTTCTTCGCCACGGGTCTGCTCGTGGCCGAGCTGGCCGGGCGGATCCACAGGAACTGGGCCATGCCCGCATTCCTGGCGGTCTTCGCGATCAAGGTCTTCGGGTTGGCGTTCGTGCTGTTGAACCTGGGGTTGCCCGGCTGGGCCAACCGACAGGGATTCGTGCTTGCCGCGGCCATCGTTTTGGTGGCCTGGCAGGTCGGGGAAATCCGGGCCTTCTCCAAGGCCCGGATGCCGATTTACAACGAGTCCTAACGCAGTGATCAATGGCCGCAAATGTCATTGAAAAGCTGTGAGTTTGATAGGCTGTCTTCGGGTCATTTTCGAGGTGACCGCAGCAACTGCGGTAGCCGACAAAATTTTGCGCTTCCGGGTGACCGGGAGGCATGATGCGTCAGCGTCGATGCGCGAGTGTTTTCGATGCCGACCTGCGTACCCGATCGATCTTTTTCTACACGGTGAGAGGCAGTTACGCCAGTCACCGCCTTTGCCCGTGACCGCTACTGCAGAGAGGACAGCGCGTTGATCGCGTTTGCGCTCCCAATGGCCTCAAATGAGGGCGGATTCGTCCCGCCAACCGTGTCCGATACCCACCTGCCAGATATTTTCCCCTGGTTTGCTGAGTACGGCACCGGTGTCGGCAAGCAGATGATCATGATCGTGCTGTCGATCATCCTCATCACCTGGTTCTTCACCGCAGCCATCAGGAATCCGAAGCTGGTTCCCGGCAAGATGCAGTACCTGGCCGAGAGCGGCTACGCTTTCGTGCGCAACGGCATCAGCCGCGACATCATCGGCGAGAAGAACTTCCGTCCCTGGACCCCGTTGCTCTTTGCAACGTTCTTCTTCATCTTGCTGAACAACCTCTTCGGCGCGATCCCGTTCCTGCAGCTGCCGTCGTTCTCACACGCCGGTTCTGCATACGCGATGGCCATCATCATCTACGGCACCTGGATCGGGGTGGGCCTGAAGAACCACGGCCTGCGCTACTTCAAGCTGGCCGTAACCCCGGCGGGGGTCCCCGGTTGGATCCTGCCGCTGATGATTCCGCTGGAGATCATTTCGAACTTCATCGTCCGTCCGCTGACGCACTCGCTGCGTCTGATGGCGACGATGTTGGCAGGACACATCATTGTGATGCTGGCTGCTTCCGGTGCCCGTTACCTGATCACCGTCCAGGAAGGCCTGGCCTACAGCGGCCTGGGCGTTGCGGTGATCCTCGGTTCGGTTGCGATGTACTTCCTTGAACTGCTGATCATGGCCCTGCAGGCATTCGTGTTCGCCCTGCTGACCGCGATCTACGTCCAGGGCGCCATCGAAGCTGACGCGCACTAGGTCATTACTTCTAGAATCAAAAACAGATTTTCCCTCGCTCCCAAGGGAATACCTCACAACCTACCGATGACCAACTCGGTATCTTGAAAGGAATAAACAAATGCACGGCTCCTTGAATATGATCGGCTACGGCCTGGCTGCTATCGGTTCGGCAATCGGCGTGGGTCTGATCTTCGCCGCCTACATCAACGGTGTGGCCCGCCAGCCGGAAGCCCAGCGCATCCTGCAGCCGATCGCCCTGCTCGGCTTCGCGCTGACTGAAGCACTGGCCATCCTGGGCCTGGTTTTCGCTTTCGTAATCGGCGCCTAGTCTTTCCGCGATTTGTAGTGGCCCTGCCACTATCGCGGGGCCCATACACAAGCGGAAACTAGTAGATAAGGAAAAGTGAGAATGAACAGCACAGACTTCATCCTCGCTGCGGGCGAAGGTGCAAACCCGCTGCTGCCCAACCCGTGGGAGATTCTCGTCACGGGTGTCGGCTTCGCGGTTCTGCTCTTCATCGTCATCAAGGTCATTGCCCCGAAGTTTGAGCAGGCCTATGAAGACCGCGTGACCGCGATCGAAGGCGGACTGGAAAAGGCCGAGGCGGCCCAGAAGGAAGCAGAGGAGACCCTGGCCCAGTACCAGGCCCAGCTTCTGGAGGCTCGCACCGAAGCCAACCGCATTCGTGAGGAAGCACGTAGCGAAGGTGCCCAGATCCTTGCCGATCTGAAGGCCAAGCCACCGATGAGGCCACCCGCATCACCGAGCAGGCTCAGCGTCAGATCGAGGCGGAGCGCAACTCCGCCCTGACCTCGCTGCGCAGCGACGTGGGAACGCTGGCCACCGAGCTGGCAAGCAAGATTGTTGACGAAGCGCTGCAGGACGATGCCCGTTCCCAGCGCGTGGTTGACCAGTTCCTGGCCGACTTGGAAAATCAGCAGAACGCAGGTGCATCGAACTAATGGCAAGTGTATCGAGCGAGTCATTGGCAAAGGCCTTGGAGGCCTTGGAGCCCAAGCTGGCCCTGGCGACCGTTGAGCTTCCCAAGGAACTGTTTGCGGTTCTTCAGGTGCTGGATACGAATTCCGGCCTTCGCCGCGCATTGACTGATCCGGCCCGTGAAGCCGCCGACAAGGCGGGGCTGCTGGCTCGCTGCTGCGCGGGAAGGTCTCGGCCGACGCCGAGGACACCGTCAAGCAGCTGGCTTCCACCCGCTGGAGCTCGGAACGCGACATTAGCGATGCGTTGGAAACCCTGGCGGTCACCGCGGTGGCTGCGTGGCAGAACAGCAGGCGAACGCTGCGGGATTGGACAAGCTGCAAAAGGACCTGTTCGACTTCACCGAAGTCGTGTCGGGCAACCACCAGCTGCAGGCCGCGCTGGACGACGCCCAGGCTCCGGCCGAGGCGAAGGCCAACCTGGCCCTGAAGCTGGTTCCGGGTGCCTCCTCGGCCGCGCAGCTGCTGCTGCGCCAGGCCGTGACCGCCCCGCGCGGGATGAAGCCGGTCCGCCTGGTGGAGCGTTTCATGGAGCTGGTGGCCAAGCGCCAGCAGCGCTGGATCGCCCACATCGTCAGCTCGCGGGCCCTGACCGACGTGCAGGTCCAGCGACTGGAAGCCAGCCTGAACAAGCTGTACGGCCGTGAGCTGAAGATCAACGTCTCGGTCGATCCGACTTTGGTCGGCGGCCTGGTGATCAAGGTGGGCGACGACATCGTCGACGCCTCCGTGGCATCGCGCGTGGCCGAACTGCGCCGCGCCCTGGCAGGGTAGGGCTTCACCATCAGGTGGAGTCCTGCCGGCCAGGACCACTTCAGACTTCAAACACATTCGATCCGTTGCCCAGCCTTCGGATCACAAATTAGGAGAGCAGGGACTGCAGATGGCCGATTTGACCATCAACGCTGATGACGTCCGCAATGCCCTAAACGAGTTCGCAGCGTCCTACGAACCGGGCAAGGCAGAGCGTACCGAAGTCGGACGCGTCATTACAGCTAGCGACGGCATTGCCAAGGTGGAGGGTCTTCCCTCCGTCATGGCCAACGAGCTGCTTCGTTTCGAAGACGGCACCCTGGGCCTGGCCCAGAACCTCGACACCCGTGAAATCGGCGTGGTCGTGCTCGGTGACTTCACCGGGATCGAAGAAGGCCAGAAGGTCGAGCGCACCGGGAGATCCTCTCGGTTCCGGTGGGCGACGCCTTCCTGGGCCGCGTGGTGGACCGCTGGGCGAGCCGCTGGACACCTGGGCCCGAT
>NZ_BAXF01000133.1:0-5224 GCF_001310435.1 Arthrobacter sp. JCM 19049
GAAGGTGCAGCAGAACCTGGTGCACGGCTCGGACTCGCCCGAATCCGCCGAGCGTGAGATCGGCATCTGGTTCGGCAACTAGCCGTCACGGACTAACTCGGCGAAGCTCCGCCGTCGATCACGCCCGGGTGCTGCCTCCATTGGAGGCAGCACCCGGGCGTTTTGCGTTCCCGCGCCGCTCACGCCGGCAAGGGCCCGTCCCGGATACAAACAAGCCCCAGGAGCCCACAGCGCATGCCGCAGCCCCTGGGGTTGATTCGGGTGGTTCGTGCTCTAGAGCCAGCCGCCGAGCGTGTCGTTGGTGCGGCCCGCGTTCTGCAGGTAGCCGCTCGCGGGCTCATCCAACCAGCCGCTGTCCGCGCTTCCGCCCTTGGCCGCTGAGGCGGCAAACCCGTTCTCGGTCAGCAGCTGACCGCCGCCGCCTTCACCCGCGGAATGGGCGGCGCGTGAATCACGGGCCGCGGCGGTAAGGGTTCTGGGATTTTCTGGCCCTTCTGAGGAACTGACGTTCAGCATGAGGCTACCTTCCTGCCTTCGCATCCAACTTTCGAAGGCACATGAGTTTCGCTGTGACCCGGATCTTGTCCTGGCTGCCCGCGGGTGCCGGCGGCGAAAGCGCGGGAAGCCGAAGACGGAGTCACAATTTTAACTTAATTCACATTAAACACACTTGAGGTTCACCCGGTCAACGCCGTTGCCTTGATGACGCCTTGCGGTGTTGCGACCTACTGCTCCGTGTTTGGACGTTGGGCCTTGTCGGAGTGTTCTTCCGAGTTGGCGATGATCTCATCTGCCATCTCGTCCACGTCCTGCTTGACCTCGTCGACCTTCTCCTTCTTCTTCAGCTTTTCCAAAGCCTTGTCCTCGGCACGGATCTCGGCTCGATCTTGATCTGCGCCTTGGCGGCGGCGACCGCGTCCATGTTCTCGCGCTCGGTCCACACCTTGATGATGCCCCAGGCCACGGCGGAGAGCGGCACGGCCAGCACGGCGCCGACGATTCCGCCCAGCACGGTGCCTGCGGTCAGGGCCATCAAGATCACCAGGGCATGCAGGTTCAGCGCCTGGGCCATGACCACCGGCTGCAGGAAGTTGCCCTCTAGCTGGTTCACGATGATCACCGCGGCAAGCACCACCAGGCAACCAGCGGGCCGCTGGTGACCAGGCCGACCAGGGTGGCCAGGATGCCGGCCACGGTTGCGCCGACCATGGGGATGAACGCGCCGAGGAAGACCACCACGCCCAGCGGCAGGGCCAGCGGCACCTGCAGCACCAGCAGGGTGGCGGTCACGCCGATGGCATCCACGGCTGCGATGATCGCGGTGCCGCGTATGTAGCCGCCGAAGGTGTGCAGCGCCGATCACCGGAGGTGATCCACTTGTGGCGGTAGTGCTTCGGGGTCCAGGAAATGAAGAACGCCCAGATCCGGTCCCCGTCCTTGAGGAAGAAGAACAGGATGACCATCAGCAGTATGCTGCCGGTGACAAAGCTGCCGGCGGCAGTGATGGTGTTCAGGCTCCGGCGCCGAACTGGGAGCTGGTGATGAACGAGGTGACGGTGTCCACCGCCTCATCGATCTGGCCCTGGTCCACCGTGAACGGCATGTCCCCGATGAACCGTTGCACCAGGTCGTTGAGCTGGTTAAAGCCCTCCGCGGCCTGGTTGACCAGGGTGTTCCATTCGCGCATGACCGAGAAGACCAGGCCGGTGCCGATCCCGCCAAGAACCAGCAGCGACCCGAGGAAGACGACCCAGGCGGACAGCATCGGGGACAGGTGCTTGCGCAGCTTGGTGACCAGCGGCCACAGGGCGCAGGAGAGGATCAGCGCGATCAGCGTCGGGATCACGATCATGGTCAGGCGCAGCATGCCAATGATGACGAAGCCGGCAACCAGTCCCACAATCAGGATCTGCAGGCAGCGGATCCCCAACCGGCCGAGCATGTCGGTCCACAATCCCTGAACCGTGAACTCCGGCCGCTCACGAACCGGTGCTTCTGCCGCGACCACCACTTGCTGTGTCGGTGGCCTGTTTTTTGAGGATGCAGCCTTGCGGAAGAACGCCATTCTTGCTCCAACGTCAGGGGGATTGATCAATTAAACAATAGGCTAGCGGTCGTCGAAGCGCGCGAGACACGTCCAAAAGGATGAGTTAATTCAACTGTCCGTCACTGCTTGGTTCCCGCCCCTAGCGGGTTGCTGCCAGCCGGCGGCGGGGGAGGCGGGGTACTCGTTGGCCAGCAGGCCCATCAGGATCCGGTCGTGGAACCGGCCATCATGAAAAACGGCGGCCCGTTGGCGGCCCTCGGGGCGAAAGCCCAGCCTGGTGTAGGTGCGTTGGGCGCGCTGGTTGTACTCGTACACCCCCAGGTGGATGCGGTTCAGCCCCAGTTGGTGGAAGCATGGCGCAGCATCAGTGCGGTGGCCTGCGCCCCCAGGCCCTGTCCCCGGAAATCCGGGCCGAGGATGATCGCGAACTCGGCCGCCCGGGCCGGGGTGTTCCCGCCGTAGAGCGTCGCGTGCCCGATCAGCGGCCCGCCGACCAGCTCAATGCTGAAACCGGCTTCGCGGGAAGTCGGCCGGTTCTGGCTCCAGACCTGCCAAACCCGGTAAAGGCCCTTCATCGGCTGGGGCAGCACCAGGTTCGTCTGGTGCACCATGGTTGCCGGGTCATTCCACCAGCACGACAACGGCTGCAGGTCCTCCGCACGCAGTTCGCGCAGACGAACCCGGTCAGGCCTCGCGCCGGTTGCCGCGGCGCCGAAGTCTGCGGCGGGTCTAGCCAAAGTACTCGTCGGCCAGCTGACTGAGCAGGAGCTTGTCGTGGAATTCGCCGTTGTGGAACCCGGCCTGCCGTGCCCGGCCCTCCTCACGGAAACCCGCCTTGGTGAAGGTGCGCAGCGCCCGCTCGTTGTACTCCCAGATGCCCAACCCGATGCGGTTCAGGCCCATTTCGCGGAACCCGAAATCCACGATCATCTTGGTCGCCTCGGTGCCGTAGCCCTGGCCCACATAGGAGCCCCCGATCATCATCATCAGCTCGGCCGAGCGGGCCGAGGCGTGGTAGTTGTACAGCGCAGTGTGCCCCACCAGCGTGTCGTCGGGCAGGGTGATGCACAAGCCGATGCCGTCCTTCGTGCCCCGGTTCTGACTCCAGTCCCGGAAGATCTCCGCAGCCTCGGTGCGCGGGTGGGGCAGGACAATGTTGCCCTGCAGCGCCATGAATTCCGGGCTGTTCCACCAGCCGGCAAGGACTGGCAGGTCTTCTTCCTGAAGCTCTCGCAGCCTGATGGTGTCGGAGACCAACAGGTTGATGCCGTAGTCCTGGGCTGTTTCCGTATTCCAATTGTCATGGGCCATGACTCAAACTTAGTCGGTTTTTCTCCCGGTGTGCCAGATGGGTCACTTTTGACATGGTTTACGCTGGGTGGCCCACCGCCACGAGTGGGCGGAATTGCGGTGCAGCAGCCGGACGCGGTGCGGGCGACACGCCCGGGGAGCCCTGCGCTAGAGCTCCCGGGCCGCCTGGGCATGGGCCCGCGTCCGGCGGATGAGTCCATCCACCGTCCAGGCCAGCGCGGCCCCGGCCACATAGGCGAACAGGTCCAGCACCGCGAAGCTGGTGCCCAACACCAGGCGCAGGATGGGCAGTGACTGGGCCAGCTGCAGGGGCAGGGGAGTCAGCTGCAGCAGTTCCACCGCCACGCACCACCCCAGGGAACCCAGGAACAGGCGCAGCCGGGTCGCGCGTGGGAAGAGGAAACCGAGCAGCACATACAGCAGCGTGGCGTAGAGCAGACCCCAGCCAGGTCGGCGGCCAGCCCCAAGGGTAGGAAGCGGGCAAAAAGGCCGATGGGGACCACCAGCAGTGCGGTGATCCCCATCCACGCCCGACGCGTCAGTACCATGCGGCGCATAAGCAGGCTTCCGTCGTGCCCTAGCCGAAGAAGGCGTTCGGGAAGCGCAGGACCACGGTCGCGGCGACGACCAGCAGCAGGACCACGGTAATCACCCACGACCACTCGGCGAAGAACTTCTTCACGCCCGCCCCGGCCGGGATCACCCCGTGGATGACGTTGCGAGCGGTGGTGTGCACGAACAGCGGGATCACCATGGCCCAAACGACCATGCAGTACAGGCACAGCGCGCTGATGTCATACAGCGCCTGGGACCACAGCCAGATGATGAACACCATCGCCAGGGTGACGCCGATCTGGAACCCCACCCAGTACCAACGGGCAAAGCGGGCCCCGGCCAGCAAGGCCATGCCCACGGTGATCACGATCGCGAATCCCACGATGCCCAGCAGCGGGTTCGGGAAGCCCAGCAGTTCGGCCTGCCAGGACTTCATGACCGTGCCGCAGGAAATCCAGGGGTTGATGTCGCAGCTGGTGACGTAGTCCGGGTTCTTGTACAGGGCCAGCCGATCCAGCACCAGTACACCGGAGGCGATCCAGGCGATCACGCCGGTCACCACGGTAAAGATTCCAAAACCGCGATCCTTGGCCCACCGGGGCAACACGCCCGGTGTCGGGGGATTCTCTACAGCTGAATTCATGTTCTGCCTAGTCCGTTTGCTCATTGGAATGCGCGGTTTTGCGCATTGGTTATTCCAATCCTAAAAGCACTTACTGTGTGCTCCCATAGCGAAGATCATCCGCCATGCGGCTAAATGTGAGAGAATGTTGGTGGTTGTTCGTGGATCCACAGTCTGCTTTCAACCCAACGAGAGACTTTGAACGACAGATCGTCAGGCGATGCATCGCTCCGGTTGAGTGCCCAAGAAAGTGCGCCTCCCGGGGGAATACCGCGGATCGAAGGGCCGTATAGGAAAACGGCCGGTTCTGAAGCACACCCGTTGACCGTGTCCAGTTTCCACGGTGCAATACGTTGCATCGCGAAAATCGGTGAGACGGACCTACAGAGGACTTTGATGCCCGACAGGCCAGAAACGTGGCCGACCGCATGGCATAAATGAATAGAGTTTCAGCTGCTGCGCTGTCTGTGGAAGCGCCGGCGCTGGAATGTTTTAGAGGAGTACGCGAACCTGATGAGCGCATCAAAAGAACGCAAGAGTGGTTCCGGAGGAAATAAGCGTGGCAACCGTTCGACTCGTGCCCGGCGCACGACCGTAGCCACCACCCCGGCCCGCCCGCTGCGCCAGGCAATGACCCTGGCCGAACTGAACGCGGCCGCCGGTGTGGAACCCACCGGCACCCGCATGCG
>NZ_BAXF01000134.1:0-5192 GCF_001310435.1 Arthrobacter sp. JCM 19049
GCTCGGGGTGGCGTTCAACGCCAAGCCGGCGCTGCGCGAGCATGCGGCGGTGAAGCTGGACTTCCCGGACCTGGAGGTGATCGCGGACCTGGTGCTGGGCAGTGAGGTGGAAGAGGGCTCGGTGTTCGACCACCCGGCCCTGGATACCCCGGCCGCCGCCGAGTAGCTCAAGGCCAACCGGGGAAATGTTAAGCGCATCTTCACCCAAATCCAACAACTAGATAACGATTCGCTGGCAAGCGGGCCTTAGCGCGTTTTCGTGTTGGTCTAACCGATAGGATTTCTGGTGGCGCGCACCGGCACCCTCCCCGACGGCGGGAGCAACCCGGCGGCGGCGCCTGACCCAATGTCGTGCGAAAGAGTCTAAGACCAGTGCAGATGAGCGAACCGGATTCCGGCGATTCAGCCAAGCAGCGCAAATCCAGCGCCAAGCCATGGATCATCAGCGGATGCGCGGTGGTGGCCGTGGCCGGAGCCTACTTCGGCGGGGCCGCGTGGATCAGCTCGCAGATCCCGGCCAACACCACGGTCTCCGGGATCGCGATCGGCTCCCTGAGCCAGGACGAGCCCGGGCCACCCTGCAGGAGCAGCTGGCCCCGCGGGCCGAGGAACCCATCGACGTCACCGTGAACGCCAAGGACTACCAGCTGGACCCGGCCGCGGCCGGGCTCGGGCTGGACGTGGACGCCACCGTGGAGCAGCTGACCGGATACGAGCTGAACCCGGGCAAGCTCTGGCAGCGGCTGACCGGCTCCTACCAGGCCGAACCGGTGACCACCGTCGATGAGGCGAAGCTGACCGGTGAGCTGGAGCAGCTGGCCAAGAAGGCGGATGCCGAGGTTGCCGAGGGGACCATCGAGTTCGAGGGCGCCAAGGCGAAGGTTATCTCCCCGGTCAGCGGCGTGCAGCTGGACGTGGATGATTCGGCGCACACCGTGCAGGATGGGTGGAAGCTGGACGGGGAAAAGATCCCGCTTTCGGCCGAGGTCACCGAACCGGCCGTCTCGGCTGAGCAGCTGCAGGCCTTCCACGATGAGACCGTGGCCAAGCTGCTCTCCGCCCCGGTGACGCTGAGCAACGGGGAGAAGCAGGTCGAGCTCTCCCCCGCCTCGATCGCCTCCGCCGCGAAGTACTCGGTCAACGACGAGCAGCAGCCGCAGCTGGTGCTTGATGACCAGGCGCTGTACAAGGCCGCGACGAAGAACTCGGAGCTGAGCAGCACCGCGAAGGACGCGAAGATTGTCTTCTCCGGCGGCAAGCCGAAGATCATCGAGTCCACGCCGGGAATGGCCCTGGAAACCAAGGACCTGGGCGCCAAGGTGCTCGCCGCCGGGACCGGGGATTCGCGCACCGCCGAGGTGCGGATGGAAACCAAGGAGGCGGACTTCACCACGGAGGATGCCAAGAAGCTGGGCATCAAGGAGGAGATCGTTGAATTCTCCACCCCGTACCCGGCCAACGACACGGTGCGCACCAAGAACCTGAAGGCCGGCGCGAAGCGGCTGACCGGCGTGGTGGTCAAGCCCGGTGAGACCTTCTCGCTGCTGGAGGCGCTGGGCCCGATCACCGTGGCCAACGGCTACTACAGCTCCGGCGTGGTGGAAAACGGCTTCTCCACCGAGGCGGTGGGCGGCGGGCTGTCGCAGATCTCCACCCAGATGTACAACGTCGGCTTCCTGGCCGGCTACGACGACATCACCCACAAGCCGCACTCGCGCTGGTTTGAACGCTACCCGGCCGGCCGCGAGGCCACCCTGTGGGAGGGCCAGGTGGACATGAAGTGGAAGAACAACACCCCCTACGGCGTGATGATCGAGGCCTGGGTCTCCCCCGACGCGGTGCACACCCGGCTGTGGAGCACCAAGTACTGGAAGGTGAGCGAGTCCAGCTCGGGCAAGCACAGCTTCACCAACCCGGAGACCAAGTACAACGATGCGGAAAAGTGCGTCTCCGAAAGCGGGGGCAAGAAGGGCTTCAGCATCTCGATCACCCGCAACCGCACCAGCATCGACGGCTCGAAGACCCTGCCGCCGGATGTGACCAGCTGGACCTACGCGCCCTGGCACAAGGTGGTGTGCGGCAAGAAGCCGTAACCACCTGCCGGCGCACCGCGGGCCCGGAAGGAAGCCTTCACGCTTCCTTCCGGCCCGCGGCCGTTAATCTCCGGACCGGGATTCGACCTGCCGGTTAAAGTGTTCACCCCGGCCCCGCCAGCTGGCGGGACCGGGGTGAACGCGTTGGACGGCGCCTACTGGCCCGAGGCCTTCAAGAAGTCCCCGGCGCCGCCGACCAGTTCGGTGTGCCCGGTTTCCACGTCGGCGAAGACCATCTTGGCCACCTCCGCGCCGAACTCCTCCACGGAGTACAGCTTGCCGGCGGCCTCGCGGCGCGCGTCGATGGCGCCGGGCTCCATGCGGTTGAGCAGGGTGGCGGTGATGGTGCCCTCGATCATGTCCCCGGAGACCACCACCAGGCTGATGCCCTTCTCGCTCAGCTGCGGGATCATCTCGCGCAGCGCATCCTCACCGGCGCGCTTGGACTTGGCCACCGCGTCGTAGGCGTCCATGGTGGAGACCTCGTGGATGAAGTGCGCCTGGTGGCTGGTGACGAACACGACGCGGGCACCGGCGGACATCTTGGGCAGGGCGGCGGTGAGCATGGCCACCTGCGCGTCGCGGTTCAGGCGCAGCGCGTAGTTCTCCCCATGTTCGTTTCCATGCCGCCCGAGGCGTTGAGCACCAGCACGTCCAGCGAGCCGAAGTTCTCCACCGCGGCGTCCACCAGCGCGGCCGGACCCTCCACGGTGGTCAGGTCCGCGCCCACGGCGACCGCGCAGCCGCCCTTCTCCTGGATGCCGGCCACGATCTTGTTCGCCCGCGGGGCCTTGGAACGGTAGTTGACCACCACGCCGATCCCCTTCTCGGCCAGGATCTGTGCGGTGACCGATCCGATGCCGCGCGAGGAACCGGTGACGATTGCGCCCTTGTAGTCGCTCAAAGTCTTTACTCCTTGATGTTGCTGAATCTGTGGGTGGCGGCCGCCGCCGGCAGGGCGCCGGCCGCCAAGTTCTTCTGGGGTGGTGGCTAGTGGCCCATACCCAGGCCGCCGTCGACCGGGATGACCGCCCCGGAAATGTAGGACGCCTCATCGCTGGCGACCCAGCGCACCACCTTGGCCACCTCCTCGGCCTCGGCGAAGCGTCCGGCCGGGATGGAGGAGAGGTAGTCCTTCTGGGTGGCCTCGGGCAGCGCGGCGGTCATGTCGGTGTTGATGAATCCGGGGGCGACCACGTTCGCGGTGATGTTGCGCGATCCCAGTTCGCGGGTCAGCGAGCGGGCGATGCCCACCAGCCCGGCCTTGGAGGCGGCGTAGTTGATCTGGCCCGGGGAGCCGTAGAGGCCCACCACGGAGGAGATCAGCACGATGCGGCCGTACTTCTTGCGCAGCATGCCCTTGGAGGCGCGCTTGATGACCCGGAAGGCACCGGTGAGGTTGGTGTCGATGACCGAGGTGAATTCCTCCTCGCCCATGCGCAGCAGCAGGGTGTCCTTGGTGACCCCGGCGTTGGCGATCAGCACCTGAACCGGGCCGTGGGCGGCCTCCACCTCGGTGAACGCGGCGTCGATGGACGCGGCGTCGGTCACGTCGGCCTTCACGCCCAGCAGGCCCTCGGGCACCTGGCCGCTGCGGTAGGTGATGGCCACCTTGTCGCCGTTGGCCTCAAAGGCGCGGGCGATCTGCAGGCCGATGCCGCGGTTCCACCGGTGACCAGGACGCTGCGCCCGGTCGGGGTCTCAGTGCTCAATCTTCTCTCCAATTCCTTGGCTCGACGGCGCACGGCACTCCACCGGGCTGCGGTGGGGGTTGGCGGCGCGCACGTGGCGACGAAAATTCTCTCACCTGTCATCCTATTGCCTACCAGTGGGTATTCTTAGTTCGACGCAGGGTAGAAATTACGCTTAAGCCCCGTTTCGGTGAGACAATGGCTACGGAATATTCTGCAGGAAGCTAAACCTGAGGTCATGACGCACACCCACCCGCATCGCCCCAACAATGCGGTGCCCGTTCACCGGATTACCGAGGCCCACGAATCGCACACCGTGGACCATAATTCGCGCGTGCGCAAGTACACGATCTCCATGACCATCCGCGTGCTGTGCTTCATTGCCGCGTTCTTCACCCACGGTCCGCTGCAGTGGATCCTGCTGGTGGGGGCGGTGGTGCTTCCCTATATTGCGGTGGTGATCGCCAACCGGGGCGCGGACGTGACCAAGCGCCAGCCGCCAGTCGAGTTCTTCACCGACCGGGACCCCAGCCAGCTTCCTGCCGGGGTTTGGCAGCAGCCGGATGAGGAACAGGCGCAGCCCGAACCGCCGGAGCCCAGCGCCGCCGGGGAAACCATCGAGGGCACCTGGGCGGACGCGGCCGATGACTCCGAGGAGCCGGATAAGGGCGCCGCGGGAAAACCAGAAAACGAGCAACGGGAAGGGAACTAGATGGATCTGCTGTCCTCGCTTGGCGGTGGATCTGAAGGACCACGGGAACTGATCTGCAGCCGCAAGGGCTGCCGGCAGCCGGCCGAATTCAAGATCCTGTGGAACAACCCCAAGATCCACACCCCCGAACGCCGCAAGGTCTGGTTGGCCTGCCCCCAGCACCGCGTCTGGCTGGAGGACTACCTGCGCCAGCGGCTCTTGTACAAGGAAACCCAGCCGGTGGATCCGGCGAAGGAGTAGATCGCACCCCATGTATCGTTTTTTGGCCAGTACCCGCTGGATCGGCTGGTTGCTGCTGGTGTGCGTGTTCGCGACCGCCTGCGTGTTCCTGGGGCGCTGGCAGATGGATCGCCGCGCCGAGGTGCTCACCGAGATATCCCACGTGAACGAGAACTACTTCGCCCCGGCCAGCGGCTCCAAGGAGGCCATGGCGCTGTTCGATCAGCTGCCCGAGGACAAGAAGTGGACCACCGTGGCCCTGCAGGGCCAGTACCTGAGCGATGACACCCGGATTGTGCGCAACCGCATCAAGTCCGGACGCCCGGGCTACGAGGTGCTGGTCCCCTTCCGCACCACGCAGGGCAAGACCGTGATCGTGGACCGCGGGTTCCTTCCCATTGGCGATGAGCGCGGCGGGTGGCCCGATGAGGTGCCCGCTCCCCCGACCGGCACCGTCTCGGTCCAGGTGCGCCTGAA
>NZ_BAXF01000135.1:0-5178 GCF_001310435.1 Arthrobacter sp. JCM 19049
CCGGCCGATCGAGCAGAAGTCCGGGGGCTGGCCGGCGGCCAGCCACCGGAAGGCGACCACATCGGTGCAGGCCCGCTCCAGCTCCCGGGAGGAACGGACCCCGACGCAGTACCCGTAGAGCACGATCCGCAGCATCGACCGCGGATCATACGGCGGCTGGCCCTTCGCCTTGGCATACGAGGCGTAGAACCGGGTCAGGTCCAGCTCGGTCTCGACGAGTTCGGCGACGAACCGTGCCAGATGCCCTTCGGGAAGCCACTCATCCAGAGAGGGGGGACCAGTATCACCGCATCCGGCTCAAACGACCTGAAGCGCTTGTTCACCCCGCCATTGGCGTCCATCGAGACCTCGGCGGGAGCCTCGACCCGCTCCACCAGCGACTCATCGAACAAACCATCCACAGGCGAAGCACCGGTATCCATGTCCACAATTGTGCCAGCGACCCGCTTCCGGGGCGGGCTGATCCGCCGGCCGAACTAAAAGTTGGGCACGGCACTACTGACCCACGCACCTAGGTTGTAGGCGCTTTGATCCGGTTGCTCATGGTGATGTGCAGGATTCCCAGAAGGGGAGCGACGATTACCATCAACTCGTGGATGATCAGCACGTGTTCCCGATCGTCGAGATCTATGACGGCACGGATTCGTTCACCGCGCACCGCGAGAGCGATCACTTCGCCGAGATCGACGGGCCACAGACCATCCCACTGCTGTAGGGGCGGGTGGTCGTCGGCTACGCGGGTCACGGCGTGATCGGCTGAGTTTGGAGGATCAGTACGCCCTGCCCAGATCCGCACCCAGGCCGCGCGCGTTCCCCAGCTGCAGTGCCATGTCGGCCCGCAGCGACGAGACATCGGTCGCGGCGGTAATAAAGGTGAACCCCTGCTCGGCGCGCCGAGCGGCCTGCAGGCCGTCGGCGCAGTGTACGCCGGCGATCTTTCCGCGTTCCTTCGCAGCGGCGATCACACGGTCCAGCTCCTCGTCCAGAAGTGGCAGGATCGCGTCCTCGAACGGCACACGTGCGCCGAGCGCCAAGGAGAGGTCGTATGGCCCGACGTAGACGCCGTCGACCCCGTCGACGTCGAGGATGGCCTCAACCTCACCCAGCCCCGACTCTGTTTCGATCATCGCGAGCACAGTGACCGACGCATCCGTCTCTGCTGGCGTCGCACTGAAGTGCGGCCCGAGTCGCATGGGACCGAAGGAACGACTTCCGCCCGAGGTTGGGTATCGGGCAGCCAATGCCGCCTTGCGAGCCTCGACGGCGGAGTCGATCAACGGGACGATCACGCCTCGCGCGCCCGCATCGAGCACCCGCCCGATCTCGGCGGCGCTGTTGGTCGAGACACGGGCGAACGGCACGGCGCCACCGGCCGCGATCGCGACCAGCGCACGTACCTGGGCATCATACCCGAGCAGGCCATGTTGGCCGTCGATGCACACGTAGTCGAAGCCAGCGCGGGAGATCTGCTCGGTCGCGACGATGGAGTCGAGCGTTACCCAGGCGCCACGCGGGGCGCCTGGGTCAGCGCGGTCGAGTGCTGCTCAGACATCGAGCTCCTCGTTGTGGCGCACCTTCACGAATGCAACCGAGATGAATCCGACGACGGCGCAGAGCGCCACGAAGATCGCCACCGGGACCCAGCTGCCCATGAACGCGGCCAGCAGCGCCGTCGCGATGAGCGGAGCCGGACCACCCACGATCGCGGCGCCAAGCTGGTAGCCCACCGAGGCGCCCGTGTAGCGGATCTCAGGTGCGAAGTTCTCGGCCAGAACCGTGCCGATAAGCGAGCCGTAGGTCGGCCAGATGACCGCTAAGGAGACGATGATCGCGGTGCCCGCGAGCCACAGGTCACCGCTCGAGAGCATGGCGAGGTAGGGGAAGATGAAGATCGCCACGGCGACTGAGCCGCCCAGGAACACCTTCTTGCGCCCGATGCGGTCGGAGAGCCCACCATAGAAGAGCATGCTGCCGATGCCGAGGACCGAACCGACGAGTATGAACGCCAGGATCGACCCGAAGTCATAGCCGAGACCGATGGTGTAGGAGATCGAGAACGTTGCGAAGATGAAGAACGTGCTCGTCTCGACGAACTTCGCGCCAGTCGAGATCAGCACTTCACGCCAGTAGTGCTTCAGCACGGTCGCGATCGGCAGCTTCTGCTTGGTGCCCTCGGCCCGCACCTTGCGGAACGACGGCGTCTCGTCGATACGCGCGCGGATCCACAGGCCGGTGACGAGCAGCACGCCCGAGAGGAGGAACGGAATGCGCCAGCCGAAGCTTTCGAACGCTTCCTCGGGGAAGACAGCGCGCGCCGCGATCGTGACGATGTTGCCGAGCGCAAGGCCAGCCAGTGCGCCGAGCTGCGGCACGGCGCCGTAGAAGCCACGGCGGTTCTTGGGCGCGTACTCGACCGCGAGCAGCAGTCCGCCGCCCCACTCGCCACCGAGCGCTAGGCCCTGCACCAGGCGCAGCAGCGTCAGCAGGATCGGCGCCATCACGCCGATCGCCGCGTACGAGGCAGCACACCCATGAGCATCGTGGCGACGCCCATCAGGGTCAGGGTGATGACGAGCGTCTTCTTGCGCCCGATGCGGTCGCCGATGTGGCTGAAGATGACGCCGCCGATGGGGCGCACGGCGAAGGCCAGGGCGAACGAGCCGAAGGCCAGTAGCGAGCTGACCACGGGGTCTTCGCTCGGGAAGAATTGGGTGTTGAAGATGACGGTCGCCATCGTTCCGTATAGGAAGTAGTCGTACCACTCGATGGTGGATCCGACGGCACTGCCCCAGAGCGCGCGGCGGCGATCTTTGGCCGTGACGACGATTTCGGGCCTGTCGTTCGGCCGCTTCTCATCTTTAGTGGCGGTCATACTGTTTCCTTTGAAAGCGACGCGGATGCGTAGTTGGGGATGGGGACGAGAGGTTGCGACCCGGGAACGAGGATGGGACGCCCGACGGCACCCGTGCGCAGGTGCTCGATCGCCGCATTGGCGTCTTCGAGCGCGAAGGTCTGGTCGAGCAGGCGGTCGAGCGGAAGACGCCCTGCCTTGTACAGGCGCAGGATCTCTGGGAGCTGCACGGGCGTGTTCGACGATCCGTAGAGCGCGCCGACGATCCGGCGGTCACCCTGCACGAGCATGTTGATCGGGATCGAGAGCTCCTCGCCGGCCGCGCCAAGCCCGACTACGACTTCGGTGCCGCCGGGTCGCAGCGAGTCGAACCCGGCGCGGACCGTGGCGGGGCGGCCGATGGCCTCCAATACGTAGTGGGCGCCGTCGCCGGTGATCTCAAGCACGCGCTCGGTAAAGTCCTCCGTGCTTGAGTCGATGGTGTGGGTCGCGCCCAGCTCGCGGGCCTTCTCGAGGCGCGCAGGCACAACATCCGACACGATGATCTTTGCGGCGCCCACCAGCTCGGCGGCGATCACGGCCGAGAGCCCGACGCCGCCAGCGCCGATTATGGCGACGGTCTTGCCTGTCAGGTCGGGCATGCGGTTGAGAACGGTGCCCATGCCCGTGATAACGGCGCAGCCGACGATCGCCGCGATCTCCGAGGGGACGTCGGCGTCGATCGCTATAAGCGACTCCTGGGAGACGACTGCGTGCTCGGCAAAGACCGAGTCACCCATGAGGTGGTGATAGCGCACGCCGTCCTTGCTGAGGCGGGTGCCACCGCGAAGCAGGCCGTTGGTCTGGCCGTGTACCTTGCCGAGAGTGCACTGCGCGGGCTTGCCCGAGAGGCAGAACTCGCATTCCCCGCAGCGCGGGCGCCACATGAGCACGACCTTGTCGCCCGGGGCGAAGGCGGTCACTCCATCGCCGACCTGTTCGACGATGCCGGCGCCTCGTGGCCGAGCACGATCGGGGTGCGAGCGGCGAGGGCGCCAGAGATGTAGTGCACATCGCTGTGACAGACGCCGGCGGCCTCGATGCGTACGCGAACCTCACCTGGTCCGGGCAAATCGAGCTCCAACTCTTCGAGTACCAGCGGTGAGCCGGTTTCGTACATCACCATCGCCTTCATGCAGGCGCCTCCTTATTTCTTTGATCGATCGAGCCTCATCGACTTCGATGCTTCGGTGCGAGGCGGGCTGCTTTGCCCGTGGCGCTGCGCGGCGATCGGCTCTCTGAGACGATCGTCACCGTAGACCGGGTGCACCCGCCACGTACAGCTCAAGTTCCGGTCAGCGGAACTGCTCAGAGGGAGTTGAAGGCGGGGTTCGCTCGGATACGACGGTTGAGTCCGAGGGTGGTGATGCGCACTGCGGGGGCGTACTGCAGGATGTTGGCCTGGCCCGCTGGGCCGGAGACCGAGATCGCCGCGATCGGGGTGCCGTCGCCGCGCAGGATCGGACAAGCGACGCATTCCACGCCGGGGTTCGACTCTTCGATCTCGTGGGCGTAGCCGTTGTTGCGCACGAGGTCCAATTGCCGTCGCAGGCTCGGCTCGTCGGGGACGGTGCCGGGGCCCAGCAGTTCGAAGGTTTCGGGGATTGCCATGTCGACGACCGCCTCGGCAGAATGCGCCAACACTGCCTTGCCTCCCGCAGTCGCATAGGCGGGAACGCGCCCACCGACTCGCGAGCGGATCGCCATTTCAGCATCGTGACCGCGCAGGATCTCGACGTAGACCTGGTCGGTGCCCTTTAGCACGCTGAGCTGTACGGTCGTTCCGGTCGCCTGGCGCAGATCTGCCATCGCGGCCAACGCGAGGCGTCGCAACTCCTTCGAGCGCTGCACAAGCTCACCCAGTTCGAACAACCGGATGCCGACACGCACACCATTGTCGGCGCGCTCCAGAAAATCGACGGCGACCAGCTCGCTGATGATGCGAGACGTAACCGACTTGGCGAGCCCGGACCGCCGCGCAATGTCGTTCACGCCCAGCACCGGAAATTCCCCGCTGAAGGCGCCCAGCACTGCAGCGACACGGCCTATCATGGAGCGCGGTATGTTCCGCTCATTGGAACCCATGATCACAGTCTAGCCGGACATGTGTGTTCAATGGAGGAGTTGCGGTGAGACCGCCGCTTGCATGAACCAACAGGAGGACCAAATGACCGAGTCTGCCGCGCCCAACCTCACCATCGACCAGGTGGTCACCCGGGTCGCCGCCGCATCCGTCGTCTGGGCCGCGACGGCCTACGCCGAGCTGCCCGCGTCATGCGTGCCATCGC
>NZ_BAXF01000136.1:0-5149 GCF_001310435.1 Arthrobacter sp. JCM 19049
CGTGGTGGCCCAGGAGGACCGCCTGGCCGAGATGGAGACCTTCGACACCGGCCTGCCGATCACCCAGACTCGCGGCCAGGCCCGCCGCGCCGCGGAGAACTTCCGCTTCTTCGCCGACCTGATCGTGGCCCAGCACGACACCGCGCTGAAGGTCCCCGGCTCCCAGCTGAACTACGTGAACCGCAAGCCGATCGGCGTGGCCGGCTGATCACCCCGTGGAACACCCCCTTCATGCTCGAATCCTGGAAGCTGGCCCCCTCGATCGCCTCGGGCTGCACCGTGGTGCTCAAGCCGGCGGAGTTCACTCCGCTCTCGGCCTCCCTGTGGGCCAAGATCTTTGAGGACGCCGGGCTGCCCAAGGGCGTGTTCAACCTGGTCAACGGCATCGGTGAGGAAGCCGGCGACGCGCTGGTCAAGCACCCGGACGTGCCGCTGATCTCCTTCACCGGCGAATCCTCCACCGGCCAGCTGATCTTCCGCAACTGCGCGGAGAACCTGAAGGGCATGAGCATGGAGCTGGGCGGCAAGTCCCCGGCCATCGTGTTCGAGGACGCCGACTTCGATGCGGCCATCGACTCCACTGTTCGGCGTGTTCTCGCTGAACGGTGAGCGCTGCACCGCCGGGTCGCGCATCCTGGTCCAGCGCGGCATCTACGAGAAGTTCATCCAGCCTACGCCGAGCGCGCCAAGAACATCAAGGTCGGCGACCCGCACGACCCGGACACCCAGGTCGGCGCGCTGGTGCACCCCGAGCACTACGACAAGGTCATGAGCTACGTGGAAATCGGCAAGTCCGAGGGCCGCCTGGTCGCCGGCGGAGGACGCCCGGAGAACCTGCCCGAGGGCCAGGAGAACGGCTCCTACGTCGCACCGACCGTGTTCGTGGACGTGAAGCCCGACGCCGGATCTTCCAGGAGGAAATCTTCGGCCCGGTCGTGGCGATCACCCCGTTCGACACCGAGGAAGAGGCCCTGCAGCTGGCCAACAACACCAAGTACGGCCTGGCCGCCTACCTGTGGACCAACGACCTGCAGCGGGCCCACAACTTCGCCCAGAACATCGAGGCCGGCATGGTGTGGCTGAACTCCCACAACGTGCGTGACCTGCGTTCGCCGTTCGGCGGCGTGAAGGCCTCGGGCCTGGGACACGAGGGCGGCTACCGCTCGATCGACTTCTACACCGACCAGCAGGCCGTGCACATCACCCTGGGCGAGGTGCACACCCCGAAGTTCGGTGCCGCCGACGCAGCCAAGATCGACGGCTAGTACCCCAAGAATTATTTGCAAAGGAGCAAGAACATGAGCAACGAGATCCCCAAGCCCTCGGTCCCGGCCCCGGACATCCTGCGCTGCGCGTACGCCGAACTGGTCGTCACCGACCTGGCCAAGTCCCGCGAGTTCTACGTGGACGTGCTGGGCCTGCACGTGAGCTACGAGGATGAGAACCAGGTCTACCTGCGGTCCTTCGAGGAGTTCATCCACCACAACCTGGTGCTCACCCAGGGGCCGGTCGCCGCACTGAAGGCCATGGCCTTCCGCGTGCGCTCGAACGCGGACGTGGACGCGGCCGAGGCCTACTACAAGGAGCTGGGCTGCCGCACCGAGCGCCGCAAGGACGGCTTCGTCAAGGGCATCGGGGACGCGGTGCGCGTGGAGGACCCGCTGGGCTTCCCGTACGAGTTCTTCTTCGAGACCACCCACGTCGAGCGCCTGCACATGCGCTACGACCTGTACTCGGCTGGCGAGCTGGTGCGCCTGGACCACTTCAACCAGGTGACCCCGGACGTGCCGCGCGGACGCAAGTACCTGGAGGACCTGGCTTCCACGTCACCGAGGACATCCAGGATGACGAGGGCACCACCTACGCCGCCTGGATGCACCGCAAGGGCACCGTGCACGACACCGCCCTGACCGGCGGCAACGGCCCGCGCCTGCACCACGTGGCCTTCTCCACCCACGAGAAGCACAACATCATCCAGATCTGCGACAAGATGGGTGCCCTGCGCATCTCGGACCGCATCGAACGCGGCCCGGGCCGCCACGGCGTGTCCAACGCGTTCTACCTGTACATCCTGGACCCGGATGACCACCGCATCGAGATCTACACCCAGGACTACTACACCGGGACCCGGACAACCCGACCATCACCTGGAACGTGCACGACAACCAGCGCCGTGACTGGTGGGGCAACCCGGTCGTCCCGTCCTGGTACACCGAGGCCTCCAAGGTCCTGGACCTGGACGGCAACGTGCAGGAGATCGTTGAGCGCACCGATGACTCCGAACTGGAGGTCACCATCGGCGCCGACGGGTTCTCCTACACCCGTGCCGGGGATGACGAGGGCACCTACGTGGGCGAAGCCTCCAAGGGCTTCAAGCTGGGCAACCAGCTCTAGGCACCCCCACGCCGGGGCAACTCCTGGGCAGCCAGCAGGACCTGCGGAACGCACACAGTGCGTTCCGCAGGTCCTTTTTGCGCTTTCCGGGGCCGCGCCCTGCTTTTGCAGGTGCATCCCGATAGCTTTTCATCCGCCACACACCGCTGCGGTCCGGGATGCGCTCCGCCGGCCGCTTTGCCGGGGCCTGCTACTTCCCCGCACCGGCGGTCAGGCCGCCGACGATGTATTTCTGCAGGAAGAGGAACAGCGCCATCACCGGCAGCGCGGCCAGCACCGCACCGGCGGCAAAGACGGACCAGTTGGAGCTGAATTCCTCCGAAACGTAGGAATACAGCCCCACGGCCAGCGTCTGGTTCTCCGGCGAGACCAGCACCACCGAGGCGATCACGAAGTCCGAGGTGCTCGCGATGAAGGACAGCAGTCCCACCACCGCCAGGATCGGTGCCACCAGACGCAGGATCATGGTGAAGAAGATCCGTGCATGCCCGGCCCCGTCGATCTTGGCTGCCTCGTCGATCTCCACCGGGACGGTGTTGAAGAACCCGTACATCAGGTACGTATTTACGCCCAGCGCGCCGCCCAGGTACACCATGATCAGCGCGACCTGGTTGTCGATGCCCAGCATGGGGTAGACCTCGCCCAGCGAGGTCAGCAGGATGAAAATGGCCACGACGGCCAGCAGCTGCGGGAAGATCTGGACCACCAGCAGGCTCATCAGGCCGAAGCGCCGTCCGGTGAAGCGCATGCGCGAGAAGCTGTAGGCGGCCAGCGCCCCGAGGAAGACCGAGCCGCGGCCGTGGTCAACCCGATCACCAGGGTGTTGCCGAACCAGGCGGCGAAGGGCCGCTGCTCATTGCGGAACAGGTCGATGTAGCTGCGCAGCCCCACTTCGGTGAACAGTCCGTTGGATGAGAGCAGCGTTCCGTTGGGGTTCAGTGAGGCCGACAGCACATAAAGCAGCGGGAACGCCGCATAGATGCACAGGGCCACGCCGATCAGGTGGCGCCAGCCGGTGGCGGCGAACCACTTTCCAAAGCCGCGGCGGGCGGCGGGGCGCACGGGAGTTGGCGTCGACATTAGTTCAGCTCCTCCAGGGCCTTGGTCTGCTTGAAGCTGATCACCGCGATGATGGAGACCAGCACGAAGATGATGATGGAGAACGCACTGGCCAGGCCGTAATCGCGTTGCGAACCGACGAAGGCGACCTTGTAGACCATCGAGATCAGGATGTCGGTCGCACCCACGTTCAGCCCCGCTCCCTCCAGGCGCGGGCCGCCCTCGGTGAGCATGTAGATGACATTGAAGTTGTTGAAGTTGAAGGCGAACGAACTGATCAACAGCGGGGCCACCGAGACCAGCAGCAGCGGCAGCTTGATCAGGCGGAACACCTGGAACGGCTTGGCCCCGTCAATCTTGGCCGCCTCGGCCAGCTCGTCGGGGATGGACTGCAGCGCGCCAGTGCACACCAGGAACATGTACGGGAAGCCGAGCCACAGGTTGACCCAGAGCACGGAGAACTTCGCGAGCCACGGGTCGGTCAACCACGGGATCTGCGCCCCGCCGAAGAGCACCTGGTTCACGAACCGAAGTCCTTGTTGAGCATGCCGGCCCAGACCAGGCCACCGAGGAATGCCGGGAACGCGTAGGGAAGGATGGAGATCACCCGGTAGATCTTGCGCCCCTTCATCCGCAGGTCGTTGAAGACCAACGCCAGGAACAAGCCCATGAAGAACGTGGTGGCCACCGAGAGCAGGGCAAAGGCGAAGGTCCACAGCGTCACCGAGGACAGCGCGGTGCGGATGGAGGGGTCGCTGAACGCGCGGGTGAAGTTCTCGAACCCGACGTTGATCGACCAGCCGGGCATCAGCTGGGTGCCGTCCTCGGCGGTGAAGGCGCCCACCCCGGTATCCCGGTAGACCACCGAGGTGGTGGAGTCCGTCATGGTGCCCGCGGCCTGGTCGTACACCAGGTTGGAGGTGTACTGGTAGGCGGTGCGCCCGTCCGAGGTGCGCAGCGAGCCCTCGGCCGGGTCCTGGCTGATCGGCACGGACAGCGAGGTCACTTCCGACTGGCGTCCAAGCAGGTCGGCGAAGCCCAGCTGCGTGTAGCCCTCCAGCTGCTCCGGGCTGATGGGAGTAAGCGGCTGATCGGCGGACCCCACCTGCTGCACACCGTCGCGCTGGACCAGCAGCGACAGCTCCTGGCCGTCATCAAGCACCGTCACCGGGAACGCCGGGGAGTCCGGCACGCGGCTCTGGTTGGACTGCAGCAGCGCCATGACGGCGTCGTCCTTGTCCGAGTTGTGACCCGAGCCGTAGTTCGTGAAGGCGATGTAGCCGGTGTAGCCGATCACGAAGACCTGGAAGATCAGCAGGAAGATGGTGCCCGGCAGCAGGTACTTGGCCGGCAGCCAGCCCCGCTTGAAGTACACCACGTTAATGGCCAGGGTGATCACCGCGAGCACCGCGGCGATGGCCCAGGCTTCACGGCCGATCGCGGTGAACAGCGCGAACACGGCGGTGGCGTCCACGATGGCGATCATGGCGATCTTGGCCAGCATCGCCCCGGTGGAGGTGGAGGACGCGGCGGCAAAGCGGGATGCGGCCGGCGAGAGCTTGGCCTGCTGTACGGCGTCGCCGGCGGGCGGCGGCTTGTGATGGGTCAATGACATCTTTGGCTGGTTTCTGGGTCGAATGGCGGCGGGTGCTGGTTCAAGAAGCAGGCCTGGCGGCCGGCGCGCGGTGCCGAGACA
>NZ_BAXF01000137.1:0-5085 GCF_001310435.1 Arthrobacter sp. JCM 19049
AGCCAGATCGGCAGCTTGCCTTGGGCCGGACGCGGCACCACGGCCAGGTCGTTCAGGGCCGGGCGCTTGTTCCCGGACCAGGTGACCTCCTGGGCCTGCGAATCATTGATGGTCATCAGCAGATCCAGCTTGTTGGCGTAGAGCTCGTCATACTCCTCCAGGTCATAGCCGAACAGCGGGAAGGTTTCCACCGAGGAGCCGCGGCCCGCGGTGATCTCCACACGGCCGCCGCCGGAGATGATGTCAGCGGTGGCGAACTGCTGGTAGATCCGCACCGGGTCATCGGTGCTGATGATGCTCGCCGCACTGCCCAGCTTGATCTGCTCGGTGGCTGCGGCGGCCGCCGCGATGATGGCTCCGGGCGAGGAGGCCGGCATGCTGGTGGTGTGGTGCTCCCCCACCCCGAAGTAGTCCAGCCCGCTGCGGTCGGCCAACTTGATGGCCTCGAACAGGTTGGTGATGGCTTCCGAGGTGCTGCGCAGTGAATCGTCAGCGTTGCGCTGGGTGTCGCCGAAGCTGTAGGCGCCGAGTTCCATGTCGTGGGTTGCTTGTCTTGGTGGGTAGCGGTGATGTGGTTAGCCGGAGACGCGGGCAGCGTTGAGCTGCTCTTCCATTTCCGCTGCGGTGAAGCGCCCGTTGAAGATCGGCGTTCCGGGTTCGAACAGCCGCCCGGAGCGCAGGTCCCCGGCGATCACCGGGGCGAAGCCGACGCTGCTGATGAACTCGGCGACCTCCTGGACGGCCCGGGGGTCATCCCCGGCCAGGGCCAGGGCGCGGGCCTCGCCGTCCCCGGCTCCCCCGGCTTCCGGCTCCATGTCGTGGTAGCCGATGTGGTTGAAGGACTTCACCAGGTTGGCTCCGGCCAGGTGCTGGGCGATGACCTCGCTGGAGGACTGGGTGGGGTCCTCGAATTCGGCGATCTCCCCGTCGGTGCCCGACCAGTAGTTCATGACGTCAATGACGGTCTTGTCCTGCAGCAGCGCCGGGTCCACGGTGCGGTACTTGTGCAGGGGCACGGCGACCACGATCATTTCCGCGTCGGCCAGGTCGCTGGCGTTGACGGCCTCAGCGCCCGGGGTGACGATGTCCACGATCAGGCTGATCTCGCTGGCGGGCTTGGAGGTCGCGATCTTGACCCGGTAGCCGGCGTCCAGGGCCAGGCGGGCCAAGGCGGTGCCGACCCGGCCGGCACCCAGAATCCCCACGGTCTTCTGGTCGCGCTGCTGAACTGAATCCATCTGACACACCCTTCAATTATGTTGTAGTACAGACTATATTGATTACAGAACATCTATGCAAGCGCATATATTCCGATAGAATGGATGATATGAACACCGCACCGGACACCGTCACCGCCCCAGCCGCCGCCAGCACCCCCAATCCCGGGACCTGGCCTGGCATCTGGGCATGATCCTGCGCGGGCACCAGTCGCGGTTCGCCGAGGCGGTCGCCGGGATCCCCTGCGGGGTGCGCGGCTTCCAGCTGCTGTCCACGGTGGTGCACCATGACCCGGCCAACCAGCAGGCGCTCGGTGGGCACCTGGGAATTGACCGCACCGTGCTGACCTACCTCATTGACGACCTCGTGCAGGCAAACCTGGTCGAACGCATCCCCGCCCCCTCCGACCGGCGGGCGCGCAAGATTATCGCCACCGCGCAGGGGCTGGAAACCCTGAAGCGGCTCGAGGGCAAGGTCGCGCAGGCGGAGCAGGAACTGCTCGCCCAGCTCGATGAGAGTGAAAGCCGCCAGCTGCAGGAGCTGCTGGCCAAGCTCTCCCTGACGGTGCGCAACCTGCAGCCGGGTACCAACCCCTGCGATGCCGTGGAACAGCTGGGCTAGGAGCCAACACCCAAAAGACCCCGGGAACCGGCGGTCGGCCAGAAAGCCGATCACCCGTTCCCGGGTCTTTGCACGCCAGTGCGCCGCCTCGTCAACTGCGGGACACCTGTGGCAGGTGCGTGCTAGTACTGCACGGCGTCCCGCTCAATGGGGCAGGTCATGCAGTGCCCGCCGCCGCGGCCGCGGCCCAGCTCGGCGCCGACAATCGGCAGCACCTCGATGCCGGCGGCACGCAGCGCATCATTGGTTTGGGTGTTGCGGTCATAGGTGTACACCACGCCGGGGCGCAGGGCAACGGCGTTGTTGCCGCTGTCCCACTGCTGGCGTTCGGAGTCATAGTTGTTCCCGGCGGTGGCCACCACCCGCAGCTTGGGCAGGTTCAACGCCTGGGCGACCACGTCGGTGAAGCTCTTGGTGCCGTGGTCAATCACCGTGACCCCCGGTTCCTGATCGGAGGGACGCAGCGAGAAGGTGTGCACCTCGTCCATGATCTTGGGATACAGGGTCACCACGTCATGGTCCACGAAGGTGAACACGGTATCCAGGTGCATCGCCGCACGCAGCTTCGGCATCCCGGCCACGATCACGTGCTCGGCCACCCCCTGGCGGAACAGTGAGGAGGCCAGCTGGGTAATGCCGTGGCGGGAGGTGCGCTCGCTCATGCCGATCAGCACCACCCCGTTGCCCACCGGCATCACATCCCCGCCCTCCACGGTCACCTGGCCCCACTCCTGTTCGGGATCCCCCCACCAGATCGTCGAATCCCGGAATTCGGGATGGAACTTGTAGATCGCCTTCATCAGCAGGGTCTCATCCCGGCGGGCATCCCAGTACAGCGGGTTCAGGGTCACTCCACCGTAGATCCAGCAGGTGGTGTCCCGGGTGTAGAGGGTGTTGGGCAGCGGCGGCATCAGGTACTCATAGATGCCGCGGGATTCGCGGGCCAGGTTCACGTAATCGGTGCGGTAGTCCTCGGGCAGGTCGCTGGTGGCCATGCCGCCCAGCAGCAGTTCGGACAGGCGCCCCTCGTCCAGCGAATCCAGGTAGGCCCGGGTGCCCTCGACCAGCCCGCCGCCCACCACGTTGGGCACCACCTTACGTTCCAGCAGCCACTGCCGGGCTTCGGCCTGGGCCATGGTCTGGGTGAGCACCTCCTGCAGCTCCAGCACCTCCACCTCGTTGCCGCGCAGGTTGGAGACGAAGTCTGCGTGGTCGCGCTGGGCGCTTTCCACCCACATCACGTCGTCAAACAGCAGGTCGTCACAGTTCGATGGGGTCAGCCTGCGGTGGGCCAGCCCCGGCGCGCACACCAGCACCTTGCGCAGCTGCCCGACCTCCGAATGCACACCCTTGCCCGTGGTTTCGCTCATGGTCCGTGTTCCTTCCGTTCCTTGCGAATCGGACAGCCGCCCGACCCTGGTGGTTTCTCGTTGTGCAGTTCAGCGGCTGTCGCCCTAGAGGTGGATCCACCCCGCGCCCAGGGCCACGACGCCCAGCAGGGCGCCGAGCAGGGAGAGCGCGAAGATCACCGGTTCGCGGCCTTCGAAGGCCTTGCGTCCCTGCTCCCGGCGGGCCATGACGAACAGGATGGTGGCCGGGGCGTAGATGATGAAGGAGAGCAGCAAGAAGTGCCAGCCGGCGGCGAAGACCAGGAAGGCGGTGTAGGCCACCGCCAGCACCGAGGTGAGAAGATCCCTCCCGGAGGCCCGGCGCTCCCCCTGCCCGTGCCGGGCGGCGTAGGCCACCTTCACCGCGTACAGCGCGGCGAGCAGGAACGGGATCAGCGTCAGGGAGCTGGTCAAATCCAGCGCCAGGTCCAGCGCGTCCTCGGCGAACAGCAGGATGACCAGCATGCCCTGTACCAGCACGGAGGTCAGCAGCACCGCGTTCACCGGCACGTCGGTGCGGTTCAGCTTGCCCAGGAAGCAGGGCATGTCCCGTTCGTTTGCGGCCACGCTGAGCACCTCGCGGCCATCAGCGACCAGGCCAGGTAGCGCCCAGCACCGAGATGATCAGCCAATGCTCACAAACCAGCGGCCCCACGGGCCGACCGCGTATTCCAGGATCCCGGCCATGGAGGCTGCTCCAGCTGGCTGATCTGCTCCATCGGCATCACCCCGTAGGAGACGATGGTGACCGAGGCGAAGATCGCGAACACGGACAGGAACCCCAGGATGGTGGCCCGTCCCACGTCCGTCCGGCGCCGGGCGTGGCGCGAATACACGCTCGCGCCCTCCACGCCCAAGAAGACAAAGACGGTGACCAGCATCGTGGAGCGGACCTGCTCAAAGAGTGATCCGGCGTAGTCCGCGCCGTACCAGTTCTGCCGCAACGCCTCCGGATCCAGCACGAACAGGCAGATCAGAATGAAGATGATGATCGGCACCAGTTTGGCGATGGTGACAATCTGGTTGACCAGGGCCGCGCTTTGCACGCCCCGGCGGATCAGCAGGAAGAAGACCCACAACCCGATCGAGGACAGCCCCACCGCCAGCAGGGTGGCTCCGGAACCCAGCCCGGCCACCCCCAGCCCGGAGAGAGTGGACATGATGAACACCCAGTAGAAGGTGTTGCCCGCGCAGGCGCTGGCCCAGTACCCGAAGGCGGCGAAGAACCCGAGGTATTCCCCGAACCCGGCCTTCGCATAGGCGTACACCCCGGCGTCCAGTTCGGGCTTGCGGTTGGCCAGCATCTGGAAGACAAAGGCGAGCATCAGCATGCCGGCCCCGGCGATGATCCAGGCGATGACCGCACCGAAGATCCCGGTTTCGCTGGCGAACCTGCCCGGTAGTGAGAAGACCCCGGCGCCCACCATGGAACCGACGACCACGCCGGTGAGGGTGAGCATGCTGAGTTTGGCTACGTGCCTGTGTCGCTTCCCCGGTCTCAGCTGCCATGCTTGGTTCATCTTTCCCTCGGCGTGCCACTGCGAACATGCATCCGGCACTCATCGTGGTACCCGATGCCCGGGCCCCGATTCGGGCCGCGCGCTCCGGACGACGCAATGACGTTGGAAAACAGCCAAGTGGTCGGCGATCTGCTGTCAGTATCCAACTATCCAAAGCGGCCTGTCAACGCTCCCGGCGCGCTGCCAGGAAGCTGGATTTCCGCACGGACACCGGCATTCGCCCGTGCTGCCAGACCTGTTCCACTCCCGGCAGCACGGGGGTTGCCGCCGCGGCATGGGCAACATCACTGCGCGGGGTTGGCCCCCTTAAATGCGTCAGAGCCGCGATGGCGGGAAGG
>NZ_BAXF01000138.1:0-5061 GCF_001310435.1 Arthrobacter sp. JCM 19049
TCAGGTCGATGCGGGCGGTGCGGGCCTCGGCGTCCAACGCCCCGACCTTGCCCTCCACCGTGATGGCGGTGCCGGGGTACTCGGCCGGGTTCGTGCCGGCCGGGTCCTGCACCACGACCGGCTTGGTGAAGCGGGTTTGGTAGTCAATGACCGCACTGGGTCCCCCACCCAGGCGCTGACCACGTCCACGGCCGCGCCCATGGTGAACATGCCGTGGGCAATCACGTTGGGAAGCTCCACCTCGGTGGCGAAGCGCTCATTCCAGTGAATCGGGTTGAAGTCGCCCGAGGCACCGGCGTAGCGCACCAGGTCGGCCCGGTTCACGTGCAGCGTCGTTGCCCCGATCAGCTGTCCCTTTTCCAGGGTGTCAAAATCAATCATGGTCTACTCCTCGCCCCGCACCAGCAGGATGAAACGGTGGTGGCCACCTTCTGCCCGTCCACGGTGGAGATCTCAGCACGGGAGGTGATCATCGCCCCGGCCCCATGCTGCGCACCTGGTCCACGTGCAGCTCGGCCACCAGCTCATCCCCGGCAATGATCGGCCGGTGGTGGGTGAAACGCTGGTCGGCGTGCACGACACGGGAGAAATCAATACCGGATTCCGGGTCGATGATCAGGCGCGCGTCGGCCCGCTGCGCGATGATAATGGCGAAGGTCGGCGGGGCCACCAGGTCCCGGTGGCCCAGTTCCTTGGCCGCCTGCAGGTCGTAGTGGGCGCGGTGGCTGGCCTTGGTGGCCGCGGCGAACTCACGGATCTTTTCGCGGCCCACCTGATAGGGCTCATCCGGCGGGTAGACGCGTCCGACCAGGTCGGGGTTGATGCTCATCAAAGCTCCTTGATTGGCGTGGGAGATTTTGGGTCCGGATTTCAGAACGGTGCGGACTATTTTTTCTTCTTCGGGCTTTGCAGGCCGTTGGCAATGCGCCAGGCCCGCACATCGCGTGAGCGGACGACCAGTGAACCGATGTGCAGGCACATACCCACGGCCATCATCCCGATGGCAAAGAACAACAGGGCCGTGAGGGCAGGTTGATGCCGACAATGGCCAGGATGATACCTCCGCCCATGAGTGCCAACGCGGAGAACACGAATTTCTTATAGCGCGTTGAGGCCGATTCCCAGGGAGTGTTGGTCATGACTTCCAGTCTAGTTCAGAGCTTGGCGGGCCGGGATTGATGTGTGAGTATCGGGCCACGAACGCAGCAAGCCTCTGCCGGTTCAGAACAGGCTGGCTTGTCCCCCGTGGTCAACGAAGTGCGCCTGGCGCAGCACCAGCGCGCGGGTTTCAGCTCTGCCAGATCCAGCAGCACCAGTTCGGTATGCTCCCCGGTGTCGATCATCAGGGTTTGGCCCAGCACCCCGTGGATGCGCAGTGAGATCCCCTCACCACCCGGGATGGCGGGTCCTTGCGGTGAATGCTGCGGGCATCCCAGGCGTTTAGAACCTGCTGGGCGTACGTCGGCTGACGCCAGAGTTCATCGAGCAGCGTGATCCCATAGCGGTCAAGGCCGCGCTGTGATTCCAGCATCCGGTGAACTGCCCGGGCCGCAGCACGGTTCAGTTCCTCGAGACTGGCCAGATTGTGGTCCCAGCTCTCCAGCCCACGGATCTTGGCCTTCTGCCGCACCTGTTGGCGGATTCCGCATTGCTCGGTGACCAGGTCCTCCAGAACCCGCACGGCGGCACCGTCCGGAGCGTGGGCGACATAGCGGGCAGTGACCGCTCCCTGGGTGGCCAGCCGGGACCATTTGCTTTGCTCCGAGGCGGTGCCCACCTTGGTGGTTCCGTCCGCGAAGGAGGCGATGTAGAGCAAGTGCGGTTGCTCCAGGTAACGGCGCAGACCTTCGGGGGCCTGTCCGGTCTTGTGAAATGGTGCATGAACTTGGTCTGGTCCAGCCTGCGGCAGGTCGCGCACTGGGTCCCGGAGGCAATGACCCTGCTTTGGTACAGACATTGTGCCGGCGGGTTCCATCCGAGTCCATCAGCACGTGGCCCAGGCACCAGCGTTGCACGCCAACTTCCAGGGCCATGGTGCGGCCGAGCTCCAGCGGTTCATTGATCCATTCGGTGCCCTTGCGTAGGCGCAGCACGGGCGCCGGATCATGCCGGGAAAAGCTGATCCCGTGGCACAGTCGGAGACTGTCGCGTTCCAGTGCCATTGCTTCCTTCCACACGTTTGGACCCACTCCACGGTAGGCGATGCGCCCGGCATCCTGCCAGAGGACAACCACCGAGTTGAGCGGAATCAGTGCAACCAGACCATACGGTCCCGGCCCGGTTGGGGGCCGGGGAAGCACATTGGATCCCGCCGAGTTTCTAATAGGATTCCAAGACGCGGACTATAGTCTGCCAGACAGGACGTATGCTTCCTACGGGTCCACGAATACCGTGACACCAGCGACCCGCCCTTCTCACTCGTGAGGTGACTACCGATTAAGCCAGGAAAAGATATCGCCACGACGGAAACCTCCCAGGTTCCGTCCGGTCTGAACCCCACCCCGGGCCTGATGCTGGACTTCGCGCAGTCGCTGCGCCAGAAGCTGCCCCGGTTCATGATGGAGTACCGTTTCGGCGTCGATGAGATGTTGACCAAGGTGTCGATTCTGCGCGAGGAATTCATCCACCTGCACCAGTACAACCCGATTGAGCACGTGACGTCCCGGGTCAAAAGCTGAGGGGATCTTGGAGAAGGTGGTCCGCCGCGGTTGCGCGCCGACCCTGGAGGAGATTCGCCGCAACATCACCGATATTGCGGGCATCAGGATCACCTGCAGTTTCCTGAAGGACACCTATCACGTGCTGGATATGATCACCTCGCAGCACGATGTGCGGGTCTTGGCGATCAAGGACTACATCAAGAACCCGAAGCCGAATGGCTACAAGAGCCTGCACGCGATTGTCGAGCTGCCGGTCTACCTCTCCGAGGGGCCGGTTCCGGTCATCGTTGAGGTGCAGATCCGCACCATTGCCCAGGATTTCTGGGCCAGCCTTGAACACAAGATCTTCTACAAGTACGAGGGAGAGGTTCCCGAGCGCCTGCTCGATAACCTGACCGCCGCCGCCAACGCGGCCGAACACCTTGACCGCCACATGGAACACCTCTATGACGAGGTGCACGGAGAGGCAGCCGGTCCGGCGGCCGGCGCCCCCGACCCCTCGGCAGACCAGCGGTTATGGGAGCAACTGTGGCAGCTCGCCCAGCAAAATGACCTGATCCAGGGAACCACCCGGGATCTGCGCACGGATGCTGGAGACGCCGCGGGCTAACCGGCGAACACCTTGATGACGGGCCGGGCAAAGAATATTGGCGCGGCCCGTCACCGATGTAGATCCAAAAGCCCCGGATACGCAAAATGCCCCGGCAATCCGGGGCATTTTCCTTGGGGTAGCGGTGGCGGGACTCGATCCCGCGACCTCACGATTATGAGTCGTGCGCTCTAACCAGCTGAGCTACACCGCCACAAGTGAGAAGTCATCCAGTAGAAGCCAAGAAGACTTCCCACTCAGAGCCCCCTGCCGGAATCGATCCGGCGACCTCGTTCTTACCAAGAACGCGCTCTACCACTGAGCTAAGGGGCAACGAGTAAATACTCTACACGGATTCGGCCGCAAATAAAAATTCACCGCCGGCACCCAGACAAGTCCGGATCCATCCACAAAAGGCCAAGTCAAAGATGGGTTAGGAAGCAGCTATTCAAGGCCGGAAAGTGCAGATGGCACAACAACTAGTACAGTGACGCTACTCACGACTCGGCTGACGTCGGCGGTGGAAACGCCGCAGCCCCCACTCGTTGCCTAGCGAAACTCCCCGCGCATTCACCCTGCCCCTTTTGGGAAGTAAACAGTCCCACCGGATCTCACCAGCGCGGCTCGCGTCGCGAAAGGGCTCTACTCCGGGACGGGCCCGCACCTTATCATCTACGGCCCTGAATCGGCCGCGACCACAGACCCTGCTTCCATCACCGAGGGGCCGCTGGAAGCGCCCCTAAATCCCGACAATGAGTAGGGGAATCGTGATCCATCGCACTTCGGGCGACGAATTTTGAAATGCATCGCAGAATGTGTAAAGTATTTACCTGTTGCCCCCTTAGCTCAGTGGTAGAGCGCGTTCTTGGTAAGAACGAGGTCGCCGGATCGATTCCGGCAGGGGGCTCCAGTCAAGAGGATGGTTCGTATTCACGAACCATCCTCTTTTGCATTTCCCCACGGACCTGCAGTCCCGCAATTTCCCAACCGTGTTCGCCCCACCGATGCCGCGGACGGCACTGCCCCGCTTCCAGGTCGCCGCACCGGGCCCCTGCATGCCCTGCAGCATCCCGGCCAATCATCCGCGTAGCCGTTGCTCCGGCACCGCGTCAAAAGCCCTGCAAAGACCCGTGGAAGGCCTTTCAGGAGTGGGCAGCTGGCAGGATCCACGCCTTCCGCGGCTGGCGGTTCACGCGCGTTGCAGGACACAGCCCTCCGGTGCGCGGTTCGCTGGGATCCGGCCGCTTCGGTTAAACACCAAGGCCGGTTCCGCACCCCCGACAGAGGTGTGGAACCGGCCTACTTGGAGCCTCAGTGGGTATTAGTACTCGCGGCGACCACCACGGGCGGCGCTGTCATTGAAACGGCCCTTGCTGCGTCCGCCGAAGCGCTTCTCGCCACCGCGACGCTCGTCGCGGCCGCCGTCACGGAAACCACCATTGCGCTTGCGGTCCTTGAAGCTGCCGCGGTCCGAACGGAAACCACCACGACGGTCGTCATCGCGGTCGCGACGGCCACGCGGGCCCCGATCCAGTTCCAGGTTGATCGGCTCGCCGCCGATGCGGGTCTTGGACAGGGCACGCCACTGGTCCTTGGACAGTTCGGCCGGCAGCTCAACCAGGGTGTGGTCCGCGCGGATGTCAATGCCACCAATCTGTGAGGAGTTGAATCCACCCTCGTTGGCCAGGGCACCGACAATGGACCCTGGCTGCACGCGGTTGCGGCGTCCCACTGCCAGGCGGTACAGGGCGTTGCCCTCGGCAGCGCCCTTGCGCTGCGGACGCTGGCCCGGCTCACGGCCTTCCCGGTTCA
>NZ_BAXF01000139.1:0-5059 GCF_001310435.1 Arthrobacter sp. JCM 19049
CCATGGAGCTGCTGGAGGCGCACGCCGCCGGTGCCGCAGTGGCGACGGTTCCTACCTGCCGCGTCTGGCCCGTGCGCAGAAGATCGCCGACCTGGCCGACTCCTACGGCCTGTGGAACGCCTAGCCGCCTAGCTGCTCGCGGCGCCCGGCCAGCCTGGGCGCAACAGCCGTTCAATACCTGAACAAAGTACAAGAGCCAGTCCCTGAACGGGACTGGCTTTTGTGTCTGAGGGCAACTGGCAGCGCCCGCCCTTAGCGTTCGTGGACCTCGGTCTTGCCGGTGGCCTGGGCGTGGGCGGAGCCGATGACGTCGCCGGCCTTCCACTCATCCCAGCCCGGACGTCCGGCCATGAACGTCTCGATCTGGTCCTTGGTGGCTTCCAGCTTCGGGTCGTTCTTCAGGTACCACTTGGTTTCGCGGGCCACCAGTCCGGAGAGGATCAGCAGACCCAACAGGTTTGGCAGGGCCATCAGCCCGTTCATCATGTCGGAGAAGTTCCACACCACGGCCAGCTCGGTGGTGGCGCCCACGAACACGACCAGGGAGAACACCACGCGGAACGGCATCACCAGGCACGACCGAACAGGCGCTCCATCTGGCGTTCACCGTAGTAGCACCAGCCAGGATGGTGGAGAAGGCGAACATCACCAGGCCGATGGTCACAATCCAGTGTCCCCACTGGCCAGGCAGGCCGTGGGTGAAGGCCTGACCGGTCATCAGCGCGGCGGAGATCTGCTCCCCGGTCTCCGGGTCAATCATGTTCCACGTGCCGGTGGTGATGATGACCAGGCCGGTGCAGGTGACCACGATGATGGTGTCGATGAAGGTCTGGGTCATCGAGACCAGGCCCTGGCGCACCGGGTGGCTCGTCTGTGCAGCGGCGGCGGCGATGGCCGCCGAGCCCATGCCCGACTCATTGGAGAAGATGCCGCGGGCCACGCCGAACTGCACGGCGATGATGATGGCCGAGCCGGCGAAGCCACCCACGGCGGAGGTGCCGGTGAACGCGTCGGTGAAGATGGTGGCGAACGCGGCGGGGATCTGGCCCAGGTTGGCCAGCAGGATGTAGATGGCGGCGCCCACGTAGAAGATGATCATCACCGGGACGAACCCGGCGGTGATGCGGCCGATGGACTTGATGCCGCCGACCAGCACGGCCAGGGAGAGCACGGTCAGCACCGCGCCGGTGACCCACAGCGGCACCTGGAAGGAGTTCTCCAGGTTCGCGGAGATCGAGTTGGCCTGGGTCATGTTGCCGATGCCGAAGCTGGCGATCGCCGCGGCGATGGCGAAGAACAGGGCCAGGAACTTGCCGAACGGTCCCTTGATACCGCGCTGCAGGTAGTACTGCGGGCCGCCGGACTTCTCACCGGCGGCGTCGGTGCCGCGGAAGCGCACACCCAGAAAGGCCTCCGAGTATTTCGAGGCCATGCCAAAGATACCGGTGATCCACATCCAGAACAGCGCACCGGGCCCGCCGATGCCGATGGCGGTGGCCACCCCGACGATGTTGCCGGTGCCCACGGTGGCGGCCAGGGCGGTGGTCAAAGCCTGGAACTGGGAGACGTCTCCCTCCGAACCGGCGTCCTTGCGCTTGATGATCCCCAGGCGCAGTGCCGGACCGAGCTTGACCAGCTGGATCAGGCCCAGCCGGATCGTCAGGTACAGCCCGGTGAGCAGCAGAAGCGGGATCAGGACAAATGGTCCCCAAATGACGGACGAGATGTCGCCAAACAGGGTCGTGAGGGCTTCCATGTGTTGGTCCTCCAGTGATGCGAGTGTGATGTTCATGACGCTGGTGGCGTCAAGGTAATACACTAACCCATCATGGTGACCTGGATCTCCATTTATTGCGGGCTCAGCCGATCGGGTCCAGAAGGATCCCGTCTTCGTCGCTGTGCAGCATCAGCCCGGGACGGAAAGTCACCGAACCGAAGCGCAGTTCCACGTCAGGAGAGCCCGAGTCCAGTTTCTGGCTCTTGCGCGGGTTGGTGCCCAGCGCCTTGATTCCCAGGTCCAAGGTGGCCAGTTCCGCCGAGTCCCGCACGGCGCCGTGGATGACCAATCCGGCCCAGCCGTTGTCCAGTGCGGTCTTTGCGACCATGTCACCGAGCAGTGCGCAGTCCAGGGATCCGGCTCCGTCAACCACCAGCACCTGCCGTTGCCGGGGGTGGCGACAATCTGCTTGAGGATGGAGTTGTCCTGGTAGCAGCGCAGCGTGCGGATTGGGCCGCTGAACTTTGTCCGCCCGCCAAAGTTGCGCAGCTGGGTGGAGACCGACTGCAGGGTCTCGTCGTCGTCGAACAGATCGCAGGTGGAAAAATCCTGGGGTGCCGAAGCGTTGGTGTTGTGCATGCCTAGTCCTCCTGTGGGTGGAAGGTCAGCCGGCTGGTGCCCAGACCTTCGATGCTGGTTTCCAGTACGTCGCCGGCCTTGAGCCAGGGGCGGCGGCCGTTTTCGTCCTTGCGTGAGACGGCCACCCCGGCCGGGGTGCCGGTCAGGATCAGGTCCCCGGGCTGCAGCTCGGTCATCGCCGAAATGTAGCTGACCAATTCGGCCACATTGAAGACCAGGTCATCGGTGGAGTCGTCCTGGACCAGCTGCCCGTTGACCTTCGTGGTGATCCGCGCCCCGGGGGAAAATTCGTCGGCCGTGACCAGCCAGGGGCCGACCGGGGTGGAGGCGTCCCAGGCCTTGCCCTGCAGCCACTGCCGGGTGCGGCCCTGGTAGCCGCGCATGGAGATGTCATTGGAGATGGCGTACCCGGCGATGTGCCGGTGCGCGTGTTCGGCGGGGATCCGCCGTCCCGGGGCGCCGATGATCACCGCCAGCTCACCCTCGTAGTCCACCCGGTGGTCCTCGCCGGGGATTTCCACGCTGTCGTTGGCGCCGGTGAGGCTGGAGGCGAACTTGGCGAAGATGGTGGGGTACTTCGGTTCCTCCATCTGGACCTCCGCGATGTGGTTGCGGTAGTTCAGCCAATGCACAGAACCTTGGAGGGATTGGGGATTAGAGTGGCGTACACCAGCCGGCGTGCGGCTGCGGCTGGCTGGCCCGGGCCTGCTCCAGGGACTGCTGCCGCCGCTCCTCCTCGGCCCGCAGGAAATGCTGCACATCCGGGAATCCGGGAAGCAGCTGGGCGCCGTGGTCGCTGATCAGCGCGGCGGCCGTGGGCGCCGCTAAATCGGGGGTGCGAAGGGTGGCAAGTTTCATGCCCCATCTCACTACAAGTGGCCTGCGGCACGCCAGTCGATGTCATTTTCTATTGTGGTTCGTGAGTGAACTAATAAGTCCAAGTCAGACAAGAAATACCGGTGTATCAATTGGAAGTGATCTAGCCAACTAGCTAAGCTAGAGGATGCCGGACCGCGAAATTCCGCGGATTTGGTGCATTTTTCGTAACTAGAGTGAAGCAGGTTTTGATGTGGGAGATTTCATTGGCGAGCGATATCGCCAAATACTGTTGGCCTCCTGGCAACACTTCTCGCTGGTAGGTCAATGCCTGATCCTGGCCACCGTCATTGCCGTAGTGCTGGCGGTGCTGGTGTACCGCAGCAAGGCGCTGGCGGGCGTGGCCAACGGCATCAGCGCCATTGGTTTGACGATCCCTTCCTTCGCGCTGATCGGCCTGCTGATTGTGCCGGTCGGTTTCGGCGTTACCCCTGCGGTCATTGTGGTGACCTTCTTCGCCGCGCTGCCGATCCTGCGCAACGCGATCGTGGGCCTGAACAATATTGAACCCAGCCTGGTCGAATCCGCCCGCGGCATCGGAATGAGCCGCCTGGGCACCTTGCTGAAGGTTGAGATTCCCATGGCGTGGCCGGTGATCCTGACCGGCATCCGGATTTCCGCCCAGATGGTCATGGGCGTCGCGGCGATCGCCGCCTATTCGCTCGGCCCGGGCCTGGGTGGAATGATCTTCTCCGGCCTTTCCCGCCTCGGTGGCGCCAACTCCCTGGAATCCGTCGTTGTCGGCGTGGTGGGAGTGGTCATCCTGGCCTGATTCTTGATTTGATCCTGATCGGCATCGGCCGGCTCACAACCCCGCGAGGTATCCGTGTCTGAGAACAACGCTAGAGAAGACAACAACATGGCCGCTAACGGCAAGACCGCAGGCCAGGGCGGTGCCCGCACCGGCAGCACCGCCGCGAACGGCGCCGCTGAGGGCGTCACCGGCGCCTCGATCATGCTGCAGGAAGTCACCAAGACCTATCCGGGGCAGAAGAAGTCCGCGGTGGGCGGACTGACCCTGGAGATTCCGGCCGGCTCCATCGTGATGTTCGTCGGCCCCTCGGGCTGTGGCAAGACCACGACCCTGAAGATGATCAACCGGCTGATCGAGCCGACCAGCGGGCAGATCGTGATCAACGGCGATGACGTAACTAAGATGAACGGTGATGAGCTGCGCCGGCGCATCGGCTACGTGATCCAGGCCGGTGGATTGTTCCCGCACATGACGGTGGCCACCAACATCGGCATGGTGCCCAAGATGCTGGGCTGGTCCAAGGAGAAGATCGCAGCCCGCGTGGACGAGCTGCTCGAGCTGGTTTCCCTGGATCCGGAGCTGTACCGCGACCGCTTCCCGAAGGAGCTGTCCGGCGGACAGCAGCAGCGCGTGGGCGTGGCCCGCGCCCTGGCCGCCGACCCGCCGGTGCTGCTGATGGATGAGCCGTTCGGCGCCGTGGACCCGATCACCCGCCAGCGCCTGCAGGATGAGCTGCTGAACATCCAGTCCGAGGTGCAAAAGACCATCGTGTGCGTGACCCACGACTTCGATGAGGCCGTCAAGCTCGGCGACTGGATCGCCGTGTTCAACGAGGCGCCCAGCTGGAGCAGTACGATTCGCCCGAACGCATCCTGGCCAACCCGGCCAGCGAGTTCGTGGAGAACTTCATCGGCTCCGGTGCCGGACTGAAGCAGCTGACCCTGACCCGCGTGAACGAGGTCGAGCTGGAGGACGCGGTCACCGCGACCCCCGGCCAGCGCGCCTCCGATGTGCTCTCCCAGGTGCAGGGCGCCGGGGCGAAGTACGCGGTAGTGCTCGATTCGCGCGGCCGC
>NZ_BAXF01000140.1:0-5015 GCF_001310435.1 Arthrobacter sp. JCM 19049
CGCACGCCGCCGATGATGACCGGAGCGCCCAGGGCCATCTCGACACGGCGGATGAGCTGGCCTTCGCTCATGCCCACCGCCCGGGCCGCATCCACCACGGTGCGGTTGGCCGATTCGACCCCGCGTAGGCGCCCGCCCAAGAGTGAAGGAATCGCCAGGATGATCAGCGCGATGACCGGAGCCTTCAAACCAATCCCGAGCCACAACCCCAATAGGGTGAGCAGCCCCAGCGTGGGTACGGCACGTGCCGCTCCGAGAACGCCCACAACCAGGGTCCGGCCGCGGCCGGTGTGTCCCACGGCAATCCCGACGGGCAAGGCAATGACGGCGGCGACCACAACCACCAGCAGCGTGATGAAAACGTGTTCACCCAGCCGGGTGCCGATGCCATTCGCCCCCGACCAGTGGGCGGGCTCAGCGAGCCACTGCAGTGCATCCAAGAACAAGCTCATGCGCTCACCTCACGGGTGGTGTCCTGGGCCTTGATTGCCACGTGCTGGGAAGCCCAGGGGGTGGCGATGCGACCCAGCAGGAGCACCAGGCCGTCAAGCACCAAGGCCAGGATGACGGTGGCGATAATCCCGGTCAGCACCGAGGCGGTGATTCCACGCTGGAAACCGTCCGTGAACAAGGTGCCCAGCTCGCGATGCCGACCAGTGCCCCAATCGTCACCAGCCCCACCGTGGAAACCACCACCACCCGCACTCCGGAAATCAGCACTGGGATAGCCAGCGGCAATTCCACCTTCCAGAACGTCTGACGCGGGGAATGGCCGATCGCCATCGCGGCCTGACGCACCTCAGCAGGCACGGCGTTAAACGCATCAGCGGCGGTACGCACCATCAATGCGATGCCGTACAGCGTCAACGCCACGATAATCGTCGCCGGGGACCGCAATGAGAACCCGAAGAGTGCTGATGATGATCAGCAGTGGAAGGGCCGGGATCGCGTAAAGCAGGGTCGCGGCCGAGAGCAACGCTCCGCCCACCCGCGGATGACGGTACGCCAGTCGCCCGAGCGGCACCGCGATCAGCACACTGAGCACGATGGCAGGCACGCTCAGTGCCAGGTGGCGTGCGGTGAGCTCAAAGATCCAAGGCCAAGAATGGCTCAGCCAGTTCACGAAGGCAGCACCCCTACCGCCCGGCCCCGGTCATCGACCGCCAGCCGAGTTCCGTTCACCAGCTTTTCGCTCAGTTGGCGGCTGCCGCGGTGTGCCCCGGTGAATTCGCGGACAAAGTCATCGGCCGGATCACTGAGGATTTCGGTGGGTGAACCCGCCTGGGCGATCTGGCACCCTCACGCAGGATCACCACCTCGTCGGCCAACCGGAATGCCTCGTCGATATCATGGGTGACCAGCACGATGGTCTTGCCCAGCTGCTGCTGCAGGTGGGCCAGCTCGTCCTGCAGTTCACGGCGCACAATCGGGTCAACCGCGCCGAACGGCTCATCCATCAGCAGGATGTTCGGATCCGAGGCCAAGGCCCGGGCCACTCCCACGCGCTGCTGCTGCCCGCCCGAGAGCTGCCCCGGATAGCGTTGGGCCATCTTCTGGTCCAAGCCGACCCGGGAAAGCAGCTCTTCAGCTTCGCCCAACGCCTGACGGCGGGCAGTCCCGTTGAGCATGGGTACGGTGGCGATGTTCTCCAGCACGGTCCGGTGCGGCAACAGACCCCCGGCCTGCAGGACGTAGCCGATTGAGCGGCGCAGGCGCACTGGATCGGCGTCGGCCACGTTCTCGTCATCGATCAGCACACTGCCGGAGGTCGGCTCGACCATCCGGTTCACCATCCGCAGCAAAGTGGTCTTGCCGCAGCCGGAGGAGCCAACCAGGGCGATCACCTTATGGGAGGGGATCGTGTAGCTGAAATCGCGCACGGCAATGGTGCCGCCCGGGTACTGCATCTGTACTGCACGAAATTCGATCATGCTTCCCCTTCTCCCTGCTGTAGGCACACAGTCCACGCCCACCTGTGTTCACCCTACCGAGGCGAAGGAACCCAATTCCAGTCGATGCGTAGTCAAACAGGAAATTCCGAGCGAGCGGCGTGAGCGGCGTCTATCCGGTAGGTATCGAAGCTGACAGGAAACCGATTTGGTAACTATCAAGTGACAGGAGTAGTCTCGATTAGGTCAGGGGCTATAGCTCAGTTGGTAGAGCGTTTCGTTCGCAATGAAAAGGTCAGGGGTTCGATTCCCCTTAGCTCCACTGCTAAGGAAACCCGCTCTCACAAGGTCATCAATGACTGGTGAGGGTGGGTTTCCTTGTTTCTGCCGCCAGTTTCCGGTTCGCCTACGGGGTTCGACCCGTAGGCGAACCGGAAACTACCAGGTCTCCCCCCGGCAAATACTTAGCAGTACCTCGTCCACGGAACTAACCGGCACTGATCCGCAGCATCCTTGGATCGCTCCCACGTGAAGTCGTCCCCGAACACGCCACAAACTGGGCCCTCGCTCCTCAAGCAGGGTAAGTCGTGGCAGCCGCTTCCCAGCGAATGAGGCGCCAGACTGCTTTGAGACAAACACGGCGACCAGGAACACGCTGGGCAATGGACAACCACGCAAGAAGGGATGACCCCTCCAGATCGGCCAGTGCCTACGCTGCAACGACAACGACGTGAGAACCTAAAAGGCGTTCATGCTACCGCAGAGCCGCGCAGGGGCGCTAGGGTGGGGAGCGTGAAGCCGGCGACGCCGTTCCTTGTTTCAGGCGCAGTAACAGGGGTAATCATGGTCACCCTCGCGTTCTTCATCGAGGATGCCGCACAGTCGAATGGCACCTTGTTTGCGGGACTGATCGCAGCGGCGACCATTGCTGTGATGCCCATCTACGACATCAATTCATGGCCGCTCGCGAAACGATCGCTCGTGCATTTCCTTGCGGTGCTCGCGACCGTATTGCCGTTGCTTCTCTTCAGCGGATGGTTCCGCGTACCGCTAGCTATCGGCGTGTTCCTGCTATTTGGCATCAACGGATGGACAATCGGATATCTTGTTAACCGGATCCAGGAACAGAAGCGGTCCTAAAACTCGAACAGCCGACAGTGCACGGAACGAAGATTCGACGTGACGTGCTGAATGGTTCAATCCAAGAAAACTGCCAGGGACTAACAAAACCCCCGGCTTGACGCGCGAATGAGCGGCTTTCGTCGTTTAGCCGAAACCCCGTCATTGCCAGAGCCTCAGGCAACGCAATGCACAGCTACCCGCTTCTCTCAGCATGAGCCCGACCTAGACCCGTGGAGATCGCTTCCTGCGAGGTACTGGGTCAGAGTGCGTTGAGAACGTAAACTACTTAGCTACCGCTTCTGCTATTCCTAGCGATATACCCGGGCACAAAAAGAAGATGACGCCGGAAACCCGACGCCATCTCTTATTCGGTGGAGGTAAGGGGATTCGAACCCCTGACCTTCTGCATGCCATGCAGACGCGCTACCAACTGCGCCATACCCCCGAAAGGTTTGCCGCCCTCATAAGGCAACTCAATAATCATAAGTGAGTTGCCGACTCAGACGCAAATCCAAACCTAGCTTTGTTCCTGAGCGACCTCTGCCGGCAGGTCGATGACCGGGCAGTCGGCCCAGAGACGTTCCAGCGCGTAGAACACCCGGTCTTCCTGGTGCTGCACGTGCACCACGACGTCACCGTAGTCCAGCAGGACCCAACGGCCCATGCCGAAGCCTTCACGACGCACCGGGCGCAGGTCAAACTTTTCCAGCAGCTTCGCCTGGATCTCGTCCACAATGGCATTGACCTGTGGCTCGGAAGACCCCGAGACGATCAGGAAGGCGTCGGTCACGCCCAGGCGGTCGGCAACATCCAATGCGACCTGGTTTTCGGCCTTCTTCTCGCTGGCGGCCAGTGCGGCAGCGTGAACAAGTGCGATGGAATCAGCGTGTGCGCCCATATAGTGGAGTGTCTCCTTGACGATGAATTAAGTCAGCTCAATTATAGTTGACGGACACAGCTTAGTTGTTGAGCATCATGATGATGCCGACAACCAATGCGATCCCGCCCACGGCCAGGGCCGCAATCATGGCCAGGAACATGTTGTTGGCGCGGCGCACACCAGCTGTCTGGGCGTCCAGGGGTTGCAGCCCCTGGGCGCTGACGGCTTCGACACGCGGCATCTGCACCGGGTCGCCCGAAGTAGCCTGGGCCGAGGTGGTCTGCTCTTCTTCCTTGGGCTTCGGCTTGGCCGCTGGCGTGGCCTTCTTCACTCCCGACTTCTGTGCCGCAGGCTTGGCCGCTTCCTTCGCCGGGGTCTTGCCGGCCGGCTTGGCTTCAGGTTTCTTGCCGGACTCGGCCGCCGGCTTTTTGGCCGGGGCGATCTTGCCGGTGGAATCCAGGTCCAGGGACACGCTCTCGGTCTTCGGGCTGGGCACCCCGGAACGTGAGACCTTGTCCTCAAGTTCACTGATGTTGCCCATCGCTCCGGTGAAGGGATCTGATGCGGGAGCTTCCTGGCCGGCTTTGGCGTTCTGCTGACGCAGGCGTTCGCGTTCGGCCGCACGGCGGGAGATGATGGCGGCGCGGGCCGCCATCTCGCGCTGGTGGGCGAGAACTTCCAGATCGATGTCGTTGTCGTCATCACGCAGCAGGTTCGGGTCCACTGGCGGCGCGGGGGCGCTTTCACGGCGGGCCGCCAGGGCCTCCTCCACGCTCATGACGGTGGTTTCCGGGGAGTCCTCGTCCTTGGACGGCGTGGAATTCTTGGGCTTGACCGGTACCGGCTTGGCTGCCCCGGCGTTCTCCGCCTTCTGCTGTTCGGCCAGGGCCTGCAGACGCAGCTGGCGGCGGGTCAGCGGCTTCGGGTCATCCCCGGGCTCAACGGCGGGAATGTGGTTGGTCAGCTGGGAGACTTCCTCCTGCAGCCGACGGCGCTCACGCAGCGCTTCACGGTCCCTGGCACGCCGCAGGGACGCGCGCTCCCCCGGCGTGTCACCAGATTCGCTTTCACTCGACTGGGCGGCAGGCTTGGAGTCCCCGGCCTTGGCGTCAGCGGGCTTCCCG
>NZ_BAXF01000141.1:0-5007 GCF_001310435.1 Arthrobacter sp. JCM 19049
CCGGCGGCCGAGGCGGGGGAGGGGACGGCCAAACGGGCCCCGAACCGCAGTGGCTTCCGGCCATGCCGTCGGGCAGCTGGATTAGATGGTGCGCGACAAGATGGCCTGCTTGACCTCGGCGATCGCTTGGTCACCTGGATGCCACGCGGGCACGCCTCGGTGCAGTTGAAGACGGTGCGGCAGCGCCATACGCCTTCCTTGTCGTTCAGGATCTCCAGGCGCATGTCCCCGGCCTCGTCACGCGAGTCGAAGATGAAGCGGTGGGCGTTGACGATCGCGGCCGGGCCGAAGTACTGGCCATCGGTCCAGAACACCGGGCAGGAGCTGGTGCACGCGGCACACAGGATGCACTTGGTGGTGTCGTCGAAGCGCTCACGGTCCTCGACGGACTGGAACGCTCACGGGTCGGCTCGTGGCTGTTGTTGATCAGGAACGGCATGATCTCGCGGTAGGACTGGAAGAACGGCTCCATGTCCACGATCAGGTCCTTCTCCAGCGGCAGGCCCTTGATCGCCTCAACGGTGATCGGCTTGGAGGTGTCCAGGTCCTTGAGCAGGGTCTTGCAGGCCAGGCGGTTGCGGCCGTTGATGCGCATGGCATCGGAGCCGCAAATGCCGTGGGCGCAGGAGCGGCGGAACGACAGCGATCCGTCGTGCTCCCACTTGACCTTGTGCAGGGCGTCCAGCACGCGGTCGGTGCCGTACATGGTCAGCTTGAAGTCTTCCCAGTAGGCCTCGGACTTGCTCTCGGGCAGGTAACGGCGAACACGCAGGGTGATGTTGAAGGTAGGGATTTCTCCGCCGCCGCCAACACCGGGCTTCAGCTCGATCTTTGATGCTGGTTCTGGCTGTTCGGTGCTCATTAGTACTTACGCTCCATCGGCTGGTAACGGGTGAAGACCACCGGCTTGGTCTCCATGCGGATGCCCTTGATGTCCTCGGTGACGGCATCGGCGTCGCGGTAGGACATCGAGTGCTTCATGAAGTTCTCGTCATCGCGGTCCGGGAAGTCCTCGCGGTAGTGGCCGCCGCGCGATTCCTTGCGGTGCAGGGCTGCCACGGTCATGACCTCGGCAAGGTCCAGCAGGAAGCCGAGCTCGATGGCTTCGAGCAGATCCAGGTTGAAGCGCTTGCCCTTGTCCTGGATGCCGATGTTCTTGTAGCGCATGCGCAGGTCCTCGATCACGTCGCGGGCCTCCTTCAGCGAACGCTCGTCGCGGAACACCTGGACGTTGCTGTCCATGGTCTCCTGCAGGATCGAACGCAGCTCGGCGACCTTCTCGGTGCCGTTGGAGTCCATCAGCGCGCCGATCTGGCTGATGACGAACTGCTCGCTGTCCTCCGGCAGGGCGACGAAGTCGGCGTCCTTGGCGTATTCGGCCGCGGCCACACCGGCGCGCTTGCCGAAGACGTTGATGTCCAGCAGCGAGTTGGTGCCAGGCGGTTCGAGCCGTGCACGGACACGCAGGCGACCTCACCGGCGGCGAACAGGCCCGGGACGACGGTGTCGTTGTCCTGCAGCACCTCGGTCTTGATGTTGGTCGGCACACCGCCCATGGCGTAGTGCGCGGTCGGGTACACCGGGACCGGATCGGTGAACGGCTCCACACCCAGGTAGGTGCGGGCGAACTCGGTGATGTCCGGCAGCTTGGATTCGATGTGCTCCGGCTCCAGGTGGGTCAGGTCCAGCAGCACGTAGTCCTTGTTTGGACCGCAGCCGCGGCCCTCGCGCACCTCGTTGGCCATGGCGCGGGCGACGATGTCGCGCGGGGCCAGGTCCTTAATGGTCGGTGCGTAGCGCTCCATGAAGCGCTCACCGTCGGAGTTGCGCAGGATCGCGCCTTCACCGCGGGCACCCTCGGTCAGCAGGATGCCTAGCCCGGCCAGGCCGGTCGGGTGGAACTGGAAGAACTCCATGTCCTCCAGCGGCAGGCCGCGGCGGAAGGCGATGCCCATGCCGTCACCGGTCAGGGTATGGGCGTTGGAGGTGGTCTTGAAGACCTTGCCGGCGCCGCCCGATGCGAAGATCACGCTCTTGGCCTGGAACACGTGCAGTTCGCCGGTGGCCAGGTCGTAGGAGACCACGCCGGCCACGCGCTTCTGCTTGTAGGCGGTGCCGTCCTCGCGGTAGGCGTCCTCCTCAACCAGCAGCAGGTCCAGCACGTAGTACTCGTTGTAGAACTCGACGTTGTGCTTCACGCAGTTTTGGTACAGGGTCTGCAGGATCATGTGGCCGGTGCGGTCCGCGGCGTAGCAGGCGCGGCGCACGGCAGCCTTGCCGTGGTCACGGGTGTGCCCGCCGAAGCGGCGCTGGTCGATCTTGCCGTCCGGGGTGCGGTTGAAGGGAAGACCCATCTTTTCCAGGTCCAGCACCGCGTCGATGGCTTCCTTGGCCATGATCTCGGCTGCGTCCTGGTCCACCAGGTAGTCGCCACCCTTGATGGTGTCGAAGGTGTGCCATTCCCAGTTGTCTTCTTCAACGTTGGCCAGTGCCGCGCACATGCCACCCTGGGCCGCACCGGTGTGCGAGCGGGTCGGGTAAAGCTTGGTCAGCACTGCGGTACGGGCGCGCTGGCCGGATTCGATCGCGGCACGCATCCCCGCGCCGCCGGCACCGACGATGACGACGTCGTACTTATGTACCTGCATTCTTGAGGCTCTCTTTTCTAGAAATCTATTGCGGTGTGGCGCGCAATTAGGCGCACTGCGGCAGCGGGCTGTTGGCCACGCACGGATCGAAGGTGAAGATCACCAGCGAGCCGAGGACCAGGATGAAGATGGTGGCCACGTACAGCAGCCCCTTCAGCCAGGTGCGGGTCGCGTGCTTCTCGCGTAGTCGTTGATGATGGTGCGCACGCCGTTGGTGCCGTGCAGCATGGAGAGCCACAGCAGGGCCAGGTCCCAGAACTGCCAGACCGGGGAGGCCCACTTGCCGGCCACGAAGCCGAAGGACAGGGCGTTGATGCCGTCGCCAACAATAAGGTTGGCGATCAGGTGACCGAAAATCAGCACGACCAGGACCACGCCGGACAGGCGCATGAACAGCCAGCCGAGCATTTCGAAGTTGCCGCGCGACTTCGGACCGCGAATGTACTTCGGGTCCATGCGCTGGCTGCTGCGCGGAGCTTGAATATCGACACTCATGGCTTAGTGACCTCCGAAGGCGAGCGACAGGTGGCGGATGGCGAATCCGGCGAAGACGACGACCCACAGGCCGAGCACGCCCCACAGCAGCTGGCGCTGGTACTTGGTGCCCTGCTTCCAGAAGTCCACCAGGATCACGCGCAGGCCATTAAAGGCGTGGAAGAGGATGGCGGCAACCAGGGCGGTCTCGCCCAGGGCCATCAACGGGTTCTTGTAGGTGCCGATAACGGCGTCGTATGCGCTGGCATCGACGCGGACGAGTGCAGTATCAACACGTGCACCAAGAGAAAAAGGAAAATAACGACACCGGTGACTCGGTGTCCCACCCATGACCACATGCCCTCACGGCCGCGGTAGAGGGTGCCTGACGAAGTCTTCGACACTGAACTAAACCTCCAAGACTCGCAACGGCGCATGTGTATCTTGCACACAATGAAATGTGACGCACTTGTGCGAGCGTTCCTTGCCCGAGTCTAAACCACTCGTGCCGGTGTGTTCTATGTTCTGATTATTTTGTGTGAGCAGGTTCACCGATAGGGGTGAATATTGCGCCGAATGGCCACAAATGCCCGTGGATTAGGGCATTTTTCAATGTTCTAATTATCGGAAATGTGCGCTAAATCCAACGTGCATTGACGCGTTCAAGCCGGGCGCGGATGGGCCAATGAACTAGTCTTGCTGTTGTGAATGAAGACCTGCTAGCGCGTTTCCATGGCGTCATTCCGGCCGGTGGAGTCGGAACCAGGCTGTGGCCATTGTCCCGGGCGTCGGCCCCGAAGTTCCTGCACGATCTGACCGGCTCGGGCTCCACGCTGATCCGGGCCACCTACGACCGCCTGGTGCCGCTGGCCAGTGAGCGGATTATGGTGGTGACCGGCCGGGCGCACCGTGGCGCCGTGCTGAGCCAGCTAAACGAGATCTGCGACGAGAACCTGGTGTTGGAGCCGGAGCCGCGTGACTCGGCCGCCGCGATCGGGCTGGCCGCGGCCATCCTGTACCGCCGCAACCCGAACATCATCATGGGCTCCTTCGCCGCCGACCAGGTCATCGGTCCGGTGGAGGTCTTCCAGGAGGCGGTGCGCGAGGCCATCCACACCGCGGCCACCGGCAAGATCGTGACCATCGGCATCCACCCCACCCACCCGTCGACCGGTTCGGTACATCCAGACCGGCCTGCCGCTGGAGATCGAGCACGCTCCCACCGCCCGCGCGGTCGCCCAGTTCGTGGAGAAGCCCGACGCGGATACCGCCCGGCAGTACCTGGCCAGCGGCTTTTTGTGGAACGCGGGCATGTTCGTCGCCCCGGTCTCGCTGATGCTCCAGCACCTTCAGGCCAACGAACCGGACCTGCATGCCGGGCTGATGCGCATCGCCGCCGCCTGGGACACCGACCAGCGAGACGCGGTCATGGAGGAAGTCTGGCCCGGGCTGCCGAAGATCGCGATCGACTACGCGGTTGCCGAGCCGGCGGCCGCCGCCGGGGACGTCGCGGTCATTCCCGCGTCTTCAACTGGGACGACGTGGGCGACTTCGCCGCGATCGGCCGGTTGAACAAGGCCAGCGAGGAAACCGGGGTGACGATCCTGGGTGACAAGGTCCGGGTCTACTCGGACAACGCCTCCGGGGTCGTATACGGGGACAACCCGCGGGTGGTGGCGCTGATCGGCATCGATGACGTGATCGTGGTGGACACGGCCGATGCGCTGCTGGTGACCACGAAGGAACATGCGCAGCAGGTCAAGCAGACCGTGGAGCAGCTGAAGAAGGACGGCGCCACGGACGTGCTGTAGCCGCAGCCAGCGCCCCGCCCGGGTGGTCGATGCGGGGCTGCGGCGCAAAACAGGCACGCTGCCGATGAAGATGC
>NZ_BAXF01000142.1:0-5002 GCF_001310435.1 Arthrobacter sp. JCM 19049
CGGACCGCCGCCGCGACATGTTCGCCCACCGCTCCGGTGAGGCCGTCGTGGAGATGCTGCGCAAGGCATCCGCGCCCGCGACATCCTGACCAAGGAAGCCTTCGAGAACGCGATCGCCGTGACCATGGCGTTCGGCGGCTCCACCAACGCGGTGCTGCACCTGCTGGCCATCGCCCGCGAGGCCGAAGTGGATCTGACCCTGGATGACTTCAACCGGATCGGTGACAAGGTCCCGCACCTGGCCGACCTGAAGCCCTTCGGCCGCTACGTGATGAACGACCTGGACCGCATCGGTGGTGTCCCGGTGGTCATGAAGGCGCTGCTGGATGCCGGGCTGCTGCACGGGGACTGCCTGACCGTCACCGGCAAGACCGTGGCCGAGAACCTGGCCCACATCGCCCCGCCGGACCCGGACGGCAAGATCCTGCGCGCCATGGACAACCCCATCCACAAGACCGGTGGGGTGACCATCCTGCACGGTTCGCTGGCTCCCGAGGGTGCGGTGGTGAAGTCCGCCGGCTTCGACGCCGACGTGTTCGAGGGCACCGCCCGCGTGTTCGAACGCGAGCAGGCGCCCTGGACGCCCTGGACAAGGGTGAGCTGAAGGCCGGGGATGTGGTGGTCATCCGCTACGAGGGCCCCAAGGGCGGACCGGGCATGCGCGAGATGCTGGCCATCACCGGCGCCATCAAGGGCGCCGGGCTGGGCAAGGACGTGCTGCTGTTGACCGATGGGCGCTTCTCCGGGGGCACCACCGGGCTGTGCATCGGCCACGTGGCCCCCGAGGCCGTGGACGGCGGACCGATTGCGTTCGTCAAGGACGGGGACAAGATCCGCGTGGACATCGAGGCCCGCAGCTTCGACCTGCTGGTGGATCCGCAGGAGCTTGAGGCCCGCAAGGTCGGTTGGGAGCCGCTGCCGGCCAAGTTCACCACCGGTGTGCTGGCCAAGTACGCCAAGCTGGTCAACTCGGCCTCCACCGGGGCGTTCTGCGGCTGAAACACTTCGGTGTGAAGCGGTGGGTGGACACCCGCAGTGTCCACCCACCGAACATCCGTCTCATATCTTGAGATCGACGGAGAGTCGTGTTGATCTTTCAGATGAGTTGGACAAAACTGGGTATATGCAAACAACCACCAGTGTTCTACTAGTTATCGGGCGCGGAGCCTGAAACTTGATCTGTCCTAGACAGATCACCTGGTGACGCGCACAGCCCCCTTTCGTCAGTTGCTGACGGCCGCGGGGCGTTTTTATGCGCAGATGAAGAGATAGATCAGGAAGGATCCCGATGAGCAACGGAAAACCTGCCAATCCGGCTACGGTTGCCAAGTCATTGAACCGCAGCAAGGATGCCACCGCTGTCTCTTCCGTCGTGGAGGCTTCGAACCCGGTCCAGGGTCCGAACAACATTGTCGCTCCCACGCAGATGACGGGCTCACAAGCCATCGTCCGCTCATTGGAAGAACTGGGCGTCAAGGACGTCTTCGGATTACCCGGTGGGGCCATCCTTCCCACCTATGATCCGCTCATGGACTCAACCAAGCTCAACCACATCTTGGTTCGCCATGAACAGGGTGCCGGCCATGCCGCACAGGGTTACGCCATGGTCACCGGGGAAGTGGGCGTATGCATCGCCACCTCCGGTCCGGGCGCAACCAACCTCGTCACCGCACTGGCCGATGCCAACATGGACTCGGTCCCGATGGTGGCAATCACCGGACAGGTGAACAGCGCCTTCATTGGCTCTGACGCGTTCCAGGAAGCCGACATTGTCGGCATCACGATGCCCATCACCAAGCACGCCTTCCTGGTGACCAAGGCCGAGGACATCCCGCAGGTGCTGGCCAGCGCCTTCTACCTGGCCCAGAGCGGACGCCCGGGCCCGGTGCTGGTGGACATCACCAAGGACGCGCAGACCGCGCAGACCGAGTTCTCCTGGCCGCCCAAGATCGACCTGCCCGGATACCGGGTGGTCACCAAGGGCCACAACAAGCAGCTGCGCGAGGCCGCCAAGCTGATCGCCGCGGCCACCCGTCCGGTGCTCTACGTGGGCGGCGGGGTCATCAAGGCCGACGCCCACCAGGAACTGAAGGAATTCGCCGAGTACATCGGTGCCCCGGTGGTCACCACCCTGACCGCCCGCGGCGCCTTCCCGGACTCGCATGAACAGCATGTGGGCATGCCCGGCATGCACGGGGCCGTTTCGGCGGTCACCGCGCTGCAGCAGTCCGACCTGCTGATCACCCTGGGTGCGCGCTTCGATGACCGGGTCACCGGGGTGCTGCACACCTTCGCCCCGTACGCGAAGGTGATCCACGCCGACATCGATCCGGCCGAGATCTCCAAGAACCGCACCGCGGACGTGCCGATTGTCGGTTCGCTGGATGAGATCATCCCGCAGCTGCATGCCGCCTGCCGCACCCGGTTTGAGACCGACCCGCAGCAGGACTTGAAGCCCTGGTGGGATCTGCTCAACCGCCTGCGCGACACCTACCCAATCGGCTGGACCGAAACCCATGACGGGCTCACCGCCCCGCAGAAGGTCATCGAACGCATCGGGGCCCTGACCGGCCCGGAGGGCGTGTTCGTGGCCGGGGTGGGCCAGCACCAGATGTGGGCCGCCCAGTTCGTGAAGTACGAGCGCCGCGCTCCTGGCTGAACTCGGCCGGCCTGGGCACCATGGGCTACTCGGTGCCCGCCGCCATGGGCGCCAAGGTGGCCCAGCCCGAGCGCGTGGTCTGGGCGATTGACGGGGACGGCTGCTTCCAGATGACCAACCAGGAGTTGGCCACCTGCGTGATCAACCAGATCCCGATCAAGGTCGCGGTGATCAACAACTCCTCGCTGGGCATGGTCCGCCAGTGGCAGACCCTGTTCTACGATGCGCGGTATTCGAACACCGACTTGAACACCGGCCACGGCACCGCCCGGATCCCGGACTTCGTGAAGCTGGCGGATGCCTACGGCTGCGTGGGGCTGCGCTGCGAACGCGATGAGGACATTGACGCGACCATCGCCAAGGCGTTGGAAATCAATGACCGCCCGGTGGTCATCGACTTTGTGGTCTCCGCCGACTCCATGGTCTGGCCGATGGTGCCGTCCGGGGTCAGCAACGACCAGATCCAGATTGCCCGGGGCATGACCCCGGAATGGGAAGAGGAGGACTAGGAAAGATGGCAAAGCATACGCTGTCGGTGCTGGTCGAGGACGTCCCCGGTGTGCTGACCAGGGTCGCCGGACTCTTCGCCCGCCGTGCCTTCAACATCCACTCGCTGGCCGTGGGACCCACGGAAATCGAGGGAATCAGCCGCATCACCGTGGTGGTGGACGCCGAGGGGGACTCCCTGGAGCAGGTGACCAAGCAGCTGAACAAGCTGATCAACGTCATCAAGATCGTTGAGCTGCTGCCCGAGGCCTCGGTGCAGCGGGACCACATCATGGTCAAGGTGCGCGCCGACGCCGCAACCCGGCTGCAGGTCACCCAGGCCGCCGAACTCTTCCGTGCCTCGGTCATCGATGTGGGACCGAGTCCCTGGTCATCGAGGCCACCGGCAACGCCTCGAAGATCGAGGCCCTGCTGGCGGTGCTCGAACCATTCGGGATCCGGGAAATCGTGCAGGCCGGCACCCTGGCCGTGGGCCGCGGCGCCAAGTCGATGAGCGACCGGGCCCTGAAGTCCCTGAGCGCCTAGCGACGGCCCCGGGCACCGCACACCACAGAACAACAACATTGAACACCCCCACGGCGGGGCAGCCGCAGGCCGGCCGAACACCGTGGAACCAAGCTTCTGAAACGAAGAACACCTAAGGAGAAATACAGTGGCTGATTTGTACTACGAGGACGACGCGGATCTGTCGATCATCCAGGGCCGCAAGGTAGCATCATCGGTTACGGTTCGCAGGGCCACGCCCACGCACTGAACCTGCGTGACTCCGGCGTTGAGGTCATGGTCGGCCTGTCCGAGGGCTCCAAGTCCCGTGCCAAGGCCGAGGCCGAGGGCCTGAAGGTCGCCACCGTTGCCGAGGCCGCCGCCTGGGGCGACGTGATCATGATCCTGACCCCGGACCAGGTCCAGGCCAAGGTCTACAGCGAGTCCATCGAGAAGAACCTGAACGAGGGCGACGCCCTGTTCTTCGGCCACGGCTTCAACATCCGCTTCGGCTTCATCCAGCCGCCGGCCAACGTGGACGTGGCCCTGGTGGCCCCGAAGGCTCCGGGGCACACCGTGCGCCGCGAATTCGAGGCCGGACGCGGCATCCCGGATCTGATCGCCGTGGAGCAGGACCACACCGGCAAGGCCAAGGACCTGGCCCTGTCCTACGCAGCAGGCATCGGCGGCACCCGCGCCGGTGTCATTGAGACCACCTTCACCGAGGAAACCGAAACCGACCTGTTCGGTGAGCAGGCCGTGCTGTGCGGCGGTACCTCCCAGCTGGTCCAGTACGGCTTCGAGGTGCTGACCGAGGCCGGCTACAAGCCGGAGATCGCCTACTTCGAGGTGCTGCACGAGCTGAAGCTGATCGTGGACCTGATGTGGGAAGGCGGCATCGCCAAGCAGCGCTGGAGCATCTCGGACACCGCCGAGTACGGCGACTACGTCTCCGGCCCGCGCGTGATCACCCCGGAGGTGAAGGAAAACATGAAGGCCGTGCTGGCCGAGATCCAGGACGGCTCCTTCGCCCAGCGCTTCATGGATGACCAGGCCAACGGTGCCAAGGAATTCAAGGAACTGCGCAAGAAGGGCGAGGACCACCCGATCGAGTCCACCGGCCGCGAACTGCGCCAGCTCTTCAGCTGGGTCGCCGCCGATGACGACTACACCGAGGGTTCGGTGGCCCGCTAAGCGCGGCACCGCCGCCTAGGCAGCAGCGCCTGTGGCGCAGTGAGGGGAGCTCATCCCCAAGACTGCGCCGCAGGCGCTTTGTCGTGTTCGGGGTTCTCAGGACTGCGCGCGGGCAATGTCCACCAGCTGCGCGGCCAGGCCGTTCAGCCGGCGCGGCCC
>NZ_BAXF01000143.1:0-4974 GCF_001310435.1 Arthrobacter sp. JCM 19049
CCCGCGCCACGACCGCGCTGGTGGTCGGGGACGGCTTTGTCCCCGAGGACCTGTCCAACGGCCGGCTGACCAACAAGGCCAAGCACGTGCTGCGCCTGCGTGCCGCCGGGCAGAAGGTGGAGATCATTTCCGAGGGCGAATTCATGCAGCTGGTCGAAGCTTCGCCCTGCAGTAATCTGCCGCGGGACGCGGCGCGACTTATCCTCCCGCAGTCTTCGCTCCAAGCCGCTGATCTGCAACGATGGGTCTATGACTTCTCGCGACCTGCTGACGCTGCGCATTGAATTGATGGAAGCCCAACCGCTGATCTGGCGGCGCATCCAGATTCCGGCCGACCTGGACCTGGCCGCTGCCGGTGACATCATCCAGATCGCCATGGGCTGGGACAACAGCCACCTGCAGTCCTTCCACAGCGCGGACCCCACCCAGGGATGGGGCAAGCCACAGACCGGAACCAGCTGGTATGACCAGCTTGCCCTGGACGAGGAGCTGGAGGGCCAGCCGCAGGAGGGCACCACACTCGGCCAGGCCCTGGCGGTCAACCCGGGAACCTTGTTCTACGTGTACGACTTCGGGGACAACTGGACGCACCGTCTGACCCTCGAATCATCAACCCCCTGCCCGGACGAGCAGTGCGCCGCCCGGGTGCTCGAGGGGGAAATGCGGGCGCCGGTGGAAGACAGCGGAGGATTATCGCTGGTACGACAAGCTGGAGGAGTTCAACGCCGAGCAGCCCACCGAGGAGCAGCAGGAAACCATCGACTGGCTGCGCTGGCGCTCCGGCGATGAGCTCGACTTCGACCCGATGACCTACAACCAGCAGGCGGCCAACCGCGAGCTGGAACTGTACTTCAGCCTCCTCGCGGGAAACTCGGTCTTTGGCCAGTGGCTGCGCGGCAAGCCCTCGGGGGTACGGCGCTACGCGCTGATCCTAGCCAGCGAGGCCGGAATCACCGACGCCGCGGCAGGCGCGCGGATCCCCGAATGGTTCTTCACGGAGATAGTTCGGCCTTTCCAGGTGCTCATTGAGCTGGCCCAGGGCGAAGGCATCAAGCTCACCCCCGCCAGCTGGATGAACCCGAAGGCCGTGGCGGAACTGGTGGAGCGCCTGCAGTGGGAGGGCATTGACTACGAATCCTCCTCGCGCAAGCGTGAACACACGATGCCCACGGTGGCCCAATTGCGTGAGGTGGCGCGCATGGCCGGACTGGTGCGGGTCTACCGCGGGCGTGTGCTCGCCACGAAAAAGGGCAGTGAACTGGCCGGGGATGAACCGCGCCTCGCCCGTTATCTGCTCAACGCCATCAACACGGCGGAAAAGGACGAGGGCCTGCGCGATGGCACCATCGCCTACTGGTTGTGCCGGGCCGCCGGGATCGAGGCGCTGAGCGACGCGGCGTCCGACTACATTACCGAGGTCATGAACTTGCTGGGTTACCGGATGGGGCCGCTGGGTCAGCCGCTGGGGCGCCATGCGGTCGTGCACCGCAGCACTCTAGCCCTCCTGTTTGAGGAGCTCGCCCGGTGGCACCGACGGGACTCCGGCGGCTACTTCTCAAAGCCTGCCCAGGAACACGTGGACGAATTCGCGCGGATGGTGCTGCAGGCTCCCGTGTCCTGAGGCGCGCCGCAACGGGGCGAGAGACGAACCGGTCCACCGCCTGACTGCGCTGTTGGCCTGCGGCCCCTGATGGGCCGTGCATTATGGCTTTGGTGTGCCTAGAATCTGGAATCCGCCTCATCCGTTGATTCACATGTCGTCACAACAGCGGAAGATGACGGGATGTGACGCCCGAAATGTCGCCATAAGACTGATCATTGCAGCTTGTGACCTGCCCTTTGAGTCGTTCTCCATCCCTGCGCCAGACTGGTGGACAACGAAGGCGATGACCTTCAAACCATCCAGAGCGGCCGAGAGATCTGGCTCTACGACGTCGCGGCAACCACCCATTGGGGCACGGTGCTACTGCCAGAAACGATGGAGAATTTCCTGGCTGACCGCTCCTCAGTGAGGCCGCGCGGCCGGGACGCTTCGTCGCGGTAAAGACGAGGAGTACACATGATCAGCCTGCGCAACGTATCGACAAGCTTCGGCACCGGCAGCGACGCTTTCACGGCCGTGGACAACGTGTCCCTGGACATTCCCCGGGGCTCGATCCAAGGAATTATCGGTTTCTCGGGAGCGGGAAAATCGACCCTGATCCGCAACATCAATCTCCTGCAGCGCCCGGACAGCGGTTCGGTCCAGGTTGGCGGCGTGGAATTGACCGAACTTTCAGAGGAAGAGCTGCGGCGCGAACGCCATCAAATTGGCATGATCTTCCAGCACTTCAACCTGCTCAATAACCGCACTGCCGCCCAAAATGTGGAGCTCTCGCTCAAGTTTGCCGGGGTTCCCGCCCGCCAACGGAGAGCGAAGGCCCAGGAGGCGTTGGCCATTGTGGACCTGGCCGACAAGATCCATTCCTATCCGGCCCAGCTCTCCGGCGGCCAAAAGCAGCGCGTGGCCATCGCCCGCGCCCTGGCCACGGAGCCCAAGGTGCTTTTGTGCGACGAACCCACAAGCGCCGTTGACCCGCGCACCACCGCCTCGGTGCTCCAATACCTGCTGGACATTAACGCCAACCTGGGAATTACCACCGTGATCGTCACCCACGAAATGAACGTGGTCAAGGCCATCGCCGACAACGTGGCGGTAATGGAGGACGGGCGGCTGGTTGAACAGTTTGATCTGGCCGAGTTGAGGCAACCGGGTTTCAGCCCGCATACCGCGATCGGACGCTACCTGATCAGTGACGAGATCGTCCTGCAGCGCCCCACCGGCCAGGAAGAACACCGCACCCCGCAGCTGTCGGCTGCCGCATCCTAGGAGACGTCTTGAGCACAATCTATCTTCCGCTTGCGGCCGCTGCGAGCAGCAACGGTGCAGTGGCCACGTTCAGCATTGACCGCCTGCTGGAACTGGGACCCGAGATCGGCGTCGCGATCGGCCAGACCCTGGCGATGCTGCTGGTCTCGATTCCCCTGGCGATCCTGATCGGTACCCCCTTGGGAATCTGGCTCTATTCCATGTCACCGCAGGGCCTGCGGCCCCGACCGCGGCTGCACCGCATCGTCGACGGTGCAGTCAACACCATCCGCTCCTTCCCGTTCCTGATCCTGCTGATCGCGATCATCCCGGTCACCCGGTTCATCGTCGGAACAACGGTGGGTACCGCCGCGGTGATTGTCCCGCTGACCATCAACGCGATTCCCTATTTTGCCCGCTTCGTGGAACAGAACATCACCCAGCTGGGGTCGGGCGTCGTTGAAGCCGCCAATGCCATGGGCGCCACGCGCGGCAGATCATCCGCGACGTCCTGCTGGTGGAGGCCCGGCCGGCGCTGTTTGGCTCGATCACCATCATGACCGTCTCCTTCATCTCCTACTCGGCCATGGCAGCTGGTGGGCGGCGGAGGGATCGGCGACTTCGCCATCCGCTACGGCTACTACCGCTACGAGACCGGTGTCATGCTCCTGGCCATCGTGCTGATGATCGCGGTGGTGCACCTGGTGCAGGTCTCCGGCACGGCGCTGGCCCGGCGCTACGACAAACGATAGCCAGCACCCGTTACTCCACCTTCACTACTTCAAAGGAACACCATGTCACTGACTCGTCGCAGGATCATCACCTCAGCAGCCGCCTTGGCCGTCACCGGTCTGCTGGCTTCATGCGGTTTGACCGGCAATGTCAATGCCGGGAACGACAAGACCATCAAGCTGATCGTCACCGAATCGGCGCCCACCCAGGAGCCCACGAAGATCGCCGAGCGCATCCTGGAGGAACAGGGATGGGATGTGCAGGCGACCTACGTCACCGACATTGTCCAGCCCAACCACGTGGTGGCGAACGGTGAATATGACGCGAATTTCTTCCAGCACGCAGCCTACCTGAAGCAGTTTACGGCGGATCAGAACATCGAGGTGGACCCGGCCTTCTACATGTACGGTTCACCGGCCGGGCTGTACTCGACCAAGCACAAGTCGGCGAAGGAACTGCCCGATGGGGCCAAGATCGCCATCCCGGTGGACCCCTCGAACAACGGCCGGGCCCTGGCCCTGCTGGCCAAGGAGGGGCTGCTGGAGATCACCGAGGGCAAGAGCGTCATCCACCTTTCGCAGAACGACATCCTGGAGAACCCCAAGAACTTCTCGTTCGTTGAGGTGGACCAGCAGTCGCTGTCCAAGACCCTGCCCGACGTGGATGCCGGCTTCCTGTTCGTGAGGCTCGGCGGGGAGATCGGGCTGACCCCGCAGGATGCGCTGCTGTTTGAGGAAGAGGAGGACGCCCTTCCCTACAACAACCTGGTGGCGGCAAAGCCCGGTTTCATGGATACCGAGAAGGGCAAGGCCCTGGAAGCCGCCTACCATTCCGATGAAGTGCGCGAATGGTACGAAGACTACCTCGACGGCGCACTGCCCACCCCCTGGGATCGTGACCCGGCAGCGGACATCGCCACCTGGAACACCCAGAACTAACGAACACATCAAAAACGCCTGCGAGGGACAAGCCACCGGCTTGTCCCTCGCAGGCTCTATGCATTGCCGGGGTCAGGGCCCACCGCTGGTGCCCATTAGGCCGTTCTCGTGAACGGTGGGCGGGAGCGCGTCACCCCGACGTACCAGCGGCCCGAGGACCAACCGCTCGGTTAGCCGACCAGGCCCATCCAGCGCTCATGCAGTTCGGAAATGATGTCATCGAGCACCGAGGCGGGGCGTTCGGCGATCAGGTCGGTGCCGTACACGGCGGCCAGCAGGGCGACGGCGTACGCGTCGGCTTCCGGATCCCGGGGCTGCTCGGCCTGCGGTCCTCGTCTTCGTTCTCATCTGCCCCGCCAAAGTAAGCGGCGTAGGCTTCGGCGGCGGGACGGTCCAGGGAGGCGGCAACGGTGTCCACGATCCCGCGCCAGGCCTCGGCGGCGCTGCCTTCCAGCC
>NZ_BAXF01000144.1:0-4965 GCF_001310435.1 Arthrobacter sp. JCM 19049
ATGATTTCCTTGGCCAGCGCTTCCGGGCTGCGCCGCGGCACCAGCGCACCGGAGAGTCCGTCGTGGCCGGTGATTTCCCTGGTTCCGCCCACATCGGTCGAGATCGTGGCGCGGGCGCAGGCCATCGCCTCCAGCACGCTGAACGGAACTCGTTCCGACACCGAGGACAGCGCCACCAGGTGCCCTGCCTCAGCCGCTTCGCGGGTGTTCGGCTCCTTGTCCTCGAAGCTCACTGCGTTACCCAGCTTCAGTTCCTCCACCAGTGCGGTCAGCTGCTGGTAGTACTCCCGCTTCTGCTTGGGAATCTTTCCAAAGATCCGTAGCTTGGCCTCCGGGATCCGCTGCGTGACGGTGGCAAAGGCGAGGATCATGGTGGCCACGTCCATGGAGGGGTCAATGGGCCCAACGAAGGAAACGGTGGGCACTTCCGGCTCGGTGGTGATCTCCGGGAAGGCCTCGGCATCCACCCCGTAATGCACGGTGTGCATGCGCTGCTTGTCGGCCCCGAGCTGCCGGGCCCACTTGGCCAAGAATTCATTGACCGGAAGCAGCTTGGCGGCCTCGGCGTAGGCTACCTGGCAGACCACCCGGGACAGCCCCAGCAGTGCGGTGCGCACCGGGTGCGCTAGGCCAAGATCATCCAGCCCCTGGTAGCGTTCGCGCAGGCATACTCCATGCTCGGTCAGCAGCAACGGGCTGCCGTCGCGCCAGTAGCGGGCCAGGCCAACCAAGACTGCCGGACCGTTCGAGGTCACGTGGCAGATATCCACCTGCGGCCAGGAGACATCCAGCACCGCCAGGAACTGGTTTGCGTAGTGCGCCACCTGTTCGGCCTGTGCCGTGGTCAGGTGCGGGAGTTCCGGACGGCTACTGCGGTGGCGGCTCCACGCTTCGGCAACCAGTGCGGCGCTATTGATCCGGTGCAGGGTCGCCGCAAGCTGGTGGCGGGTGCCTCGGGCCAATTCCTTCAGCGCGCTGGTGGCCTGCATGATGTGGGACTGTTCCGGATCCTGTTTCGGCAGGGCGGCGTTCCACAATTCGTTCAGGGCGGTCTTGACCCGTTGCTCTTCAACCTTGCGTCCGGTCAGTCGGGCGCGGGATGGTGGATCCCCTACCGGGATCGTGCTCACGCGCGCCGGGCTCTTGGAGAGGTTCACCGGAATAGATTGGTCCCCGACCAGCTTCACGATCTCAAAGTGGTAATCCGGCAGCCCGTTGACCAGCTGCTCATTCCAGGTGTTCGACGCGCCCATTGCGACCGGGCAGGTATCTTCCCCGATTAATGCCACGCGGATCTTTGCACCGGCCTTTGGCGCAGCAGCGGAGTGTTCCTTCTGATTGGTCTGCGCAGTGGTCATGGCGCGACCCATAGCACTGGGCCGGTCAGTGACCCCGTCATCGCCGGACGCAGATTCCGCTCGGCTGGTGCTCGCCGTTTCGCACCGCGCGGTATTGGGCGCCTCGATTTAGGGCGCTCAAAAGTACAGGATGTATCCCCATGAAATTCCCCAAGAATTTATTTGTAGGAGGAAACCACGATGAACGTCAAAGCGATCAAGGTGGTTTCCACGTGCGTTTAGCTTTCCGCCTCCCGGAGCGAACTCCGTCGTGCGGAAATGATCTGTCCACTACGGACAGCCCCCACAATGAATATTAGGCAATGGCTGTGCCGTTCAGATCTCCAATTGCGCAGATTCAGCTTAACTTTTCGATGCAACAGAGCTCAAAGCCGAGATAACACGCACGTTGACACATGCCGACCGGTGAATTGTTAGTCGTGCGTGTGGACGAAATATTGTCAAATCTTGCGTAATCTCTAGGCTCCACGGGCGCGCCGGTAAAGGTTCATTACTTCTCGCGCCGACCACGAGCCCCAGGTTCGAGCACCCGATCTGCCCGCAAAAGGGCTTATGACGTGCAGGAACTTTTGAGTTTATTTTTAGTTCGGAAGTCGGCTCCCGATCTCGGTCTGCCCCCCGTTTAGGAGTAGGCTCGCACTTGCGGCAGCTGCATCACGAGCCACGGACTGAAAGCCCAGGGGGTTGCACGCACCGCAACAGCCAATTGGGCAGGGTCCACCCACTGCCAGTCCATGACCTCTTCCGGATTCGGAGACAGCTCGCTGTCGATGCGTGCAGTATGCACGGGGCAGATTTCGTTTTCCACGACACCCGAAGCGTCGGTGGCCCGGTAGCGAAAATCGGGCAGCGTCACCGTCAAGTCCGCAATATCGCAGCCCAACTCGTGGCGGGCATGCCGGCGAATAGCGTCGAATGGGTCCTCTGCAGGTTGCGGGTGACCGCAGAAGGAATTGGTCCAAACGCCGGGCCAGGTCAGCTTCGACAGGGCACGCCGAGTGACCAAGACCTGGCCTCGGAGTTGAACAGGTGGCAGGAAAAAGCCAGATGCAGGGGCGTCTCGGTGGTGTGCACCGATGCCTTGTCTGCCGTACCAATGCTCTGACCGCTCTCGGAGAGCAGGACTACGTCCATGAACTTTTCCACCATTCTCTTCATCATTGGAAACACCACCATATCCGTCTTGCCGCAGCGGGGCACAGCGGCCGGATCGCATCACGTCCTCTTCCCCATGGCGCGTCCGGCGAGCGCCTTACTGCCAGAACCAAACGAGGTAAATCAGCAGCATGCTCAGCAGGAACCCGCACAGGTAATTCAGCCACAGGAACCTTCGCCACGCGGAGCGGGCGGTCGCTGAGTCCTGATCCGCCAGGTTCAGGTAGGGAAGCGCGTTCAACGCATAGGGCACCGCAAGCAGGCCGGCGAGCTTCGCCGGTCCGGGCAGCACCAGCAGCAACAGGCCGGCCAGCACGTACCACCCGACCACCAGCCGGGCGGTCCAGCGCGCCCCGAGCACCGTGGCAATCGATGAGAGCCCGGCCTGCCGGTCCGGCTCAATGTCCTGGATGGCGCCCAGCGCATGGGAGGCCATCCCCCACAGCAGGAATGCGCCGAAGGCCGCCAGGGGTTGGAGGTCCATGGACGCCTCGGCCAGCACCCAGCCGTAAACGCCCGGGGAGACAAAATGGACGGCGCTGGTCAGTGAATCCAGGAAGGGGCGTTCCTTGAAGCGTAGGTACGGGGCACTGTAGGCCAGCACCGCTGCCATGGATATGCCCAGCACCAGGTTGGCCCGGGCACCGCCGCCAAGCACCAGGGCCACCAGGAAGGGCAAGGCCGTCAGGGCACACGCCCATAACACGGTGGCGTGCAGGGAACGGTCCAACACCGCACCTTCCACGCCTCCCTTGCGCGGGTTGCGGATGTCGGATTCATAGTCAAAGACGTCATTGATCCCGTACATCACCAGGTTGTAGGGAATCAGGAAGAAGACGGTGCCCACCCACCAGCGCCAGTCGAAGCCGCCTCCGGCCAGCAGGTAGGCGATGGCGAACGGGTAGGCCGTGTTGATCCAGGACAGGGGCCGGGAAGTGGCAACAAGCCCCTTCAGGGTGTTGGCGAGGTTTCGGGTTCTTGGTTGAGCACTTGCCGGTTCCGTCGCCGCCAGTGATCCGGGAGTTGTTCCGGGCCGGGCTGGTGCCCCTGACGCTGCGGTGGTCCGAGGTTTGGATGTCATTGTTCAATCCCCCGTCGTGGCGTGTGGACCTGTTTGGCGGTGGGCGCCGTGCCGCCGGTGAGCCACCACAGCGCCGGCATGAAGAACACCGCGCTGAGCGGGTACAGAAAGTCTTCTATCGGGGCCCGCCCGATGCGCACCCCGACCAGGGAGTGCTGCCCATAGTCGAAGAGGCCGGCGGCGATCATGACATTGTCAAAGATCGCGGTGAGCACGAACAGCGCCGCCAATGCCACCAGCAGCGCCGGAGCGATCCGCCGCACCGGGATGCGGCGCAGCAGCATGGAGCCGATCAACAACACCAGCGAACCGGCCACGAAGCACAGGCCCATTTGCAGAAAAGTCATGACCGATAATCCCCCGTCGTCACCGGTTCCGGTTGTTTCTTGCGTGCATGGGCCCGCCACCGCAGCCAACCGTTGACCAGGATCATCACCTGGTAGCACAGGAAGAACAGGAAGAAGACTTCCTCCAGCGGCAGCTGGTCGCCCACCATCACCCCGCTCATCCACTTCGATTCCAGATGCAGGAAGATCCCCTGGTCAATGGCCAGCACATCCCAGAGCAGGAAGATCGCGGTGCCCACCACCAGGGAGACCAGCGCGGGGCCAGGACGGCAGCAGATAAACAACTTGAAGCGTGCATCGATCAGCGCCATGCACCCAATGAGGGCCAACAAGATCAGCAGGTAAACCATCAGCCACCCACCTTGTCACCCAGCGCCCCCGTGCCCTGCAGGTGCCCCATGCCCAAGGGGCCCGGTGCGTTGACCCGGTTGACCGCCTTGGCCGCCAGCTCACCGCTGATCAGGCACATGGGGATGCCAATGCCGGGGCGCACCGAGCTGCCGGCGTAGTAGAGCCGGGCACCTTGGGGTTGCGGTTGGCCGGGCGCAGGAAGGCGCTTTGACCCAGGGTGTGGGCCAGCCCCAACGCCCCGCCACGCCAGGCACCCACCGTGGCCTCGAAATCGGCCGGCCCATAGGTTTGGCGCACCACGATGCGTTCGCGCAGCCCCTGGATCCCAACCCAGCTGGCCAGCTGGTCAATGGCCGCGTCCGCGATCCGCTCCACCATCACCGAGCCTTCGCCGTCAGCTCCCCCGCGGCCCCAGTCCACGCGTGCCGGGGCCGGAATAAGCAGGAACAGGTTCTCATCCCCTTCCGGCGCCACACCAGGATCCGTGGCACTGGGCATGCAAGCGTAGATACTGGTTTCGGTTTGCAGTTGTTCCCCGGCATGGATGCGGGCGAAGTTCTCATCCCAGTCGCGGGTGAACAGCAGGTTGTGGTGCTCCAGCTGCGGCAGTTTGCCGCGCACTCCCAGGCAGGCGAGCACCGCCCCGGGCCCCGGGTCGGCCTTGCGCCAGTGC
>NZ_BAXF01000145.1:0-4936 GCF_001310435.1 Arthrobacter sp. JCM 19049
CTGCAAGGCCACGGCGTAGGCATGGAAGTGCGCGTCGATCAGCCCGGGCACCACGGTCCGCCCGGCGCGTCGACCAAGGTTCCCTCGCGCTGGGCGCCGACGGCGGTGATGGTCCCGTCCACCAGGGTGATGTTCGCCGGCTCGCCCAGGAAGCGTTCGCCGTCGAAAACCGTGGCGTTGCACAGGGTCAGGGTGCTCATGCGCGCACCGCCTGGTTCATCGCCCGGGCCATCCACTGCTCCAAGCCGGCCGCGTCCAGCGGCAGCTCGCCAGAGAGGTTCTCGTAGCCGGTTGAGGTGATCAGCAAGTCGTCCTCGATGCGCACGCCCAGGCCGCGCAGCTCTGGCGGGACCATGGCGTCGTGGGCGTGGAAGTAGAGGCCCGGTTCCACAGTCAGCACCATGTTCTCCTCCAGCAACGCGCTTGGTAGTCCTCGTAGTGAGAGTGCGAGCAGTCGTGCACGTCGAGGCCCAGGTGGTGACCGACGCCGCAGACCAGCCAGCGGCGGTGGTGCTGGCCGGTGGGGGACAGTGCCTCATCCACGGAGACCGGCAACAGGTCCCAGTCGTGCAGGCCGTTGGCGATTTCCTCCATGCAGGCGAAGTGGAAATCGCTGAACGGCTTGCCTGGGGCCAGCGCAGCCAGGCCGGCGCGGTGCGACTTCTCCACCAGGTCGTGAACCTGGTGCTGTGCATCGGTGAATGCTCCGGCCACAGGGAAGGTGCGCGTGATGTCCGCGGTGTAGCAGGAACGCTCCTCTACGCCCATGTCCAGCAGCAGTAGCTGGTCTTCGCGCACCGGGCCGTCGCAGCGGGTCCAGTGCAGGGTCGGCGCGTGGATTCCCGCGCCTATGATGGTAGCGTAGCCTGGGCCGTTGCCGTGGGTGCGGGCGGCGCGGTCGAAAGTGCCCTGCAGCCAACGCTCACCGCCAGCGGCGATGGCTTGTGGGATCTCAGTCAATACCTGGCGGAAACCGTCGATAGTGTGCTCCACCGATGCGCGTAGCTCGGCGATTTCCCACGCGTCCTTGACCATGCGCAGTTGCGACAGTATCCGCTTCAGCTTCGGGGAATCCTCGGCGTTCAGCTTGTCCAGCTCGTTCTTCTGTACGGAGCCCGCGGCGTGGAAACGGCCCGCACGCACGGCAGACTCCAGTTCATCAATCGGACGCACCGGGATCCCCATTGCGTGCTGCCAGTCCCGAGGCTTGTGACTGGGGCCAACCCATAGTTCGCCGTGGACGGCATTAGAGAAGAAGTCAGCCGTACCCGGGGCATAGGGGACTGGCAGAAACAACTCGAAGTCGTGTCCGTCCGTGGTCGGATATCCCAGCAGCACTGCAGCTTCAATTTGCGCGTTGACCAGATATATGAAATCGGAATGTGCGCGGAATTCGTGGAAGTTATCATTTGCACGGACCGGCGCGTGTCCTGCGAATACGACAATTCCCTGGCCAGGGAACGTTTGCGACAGCTTTTCCCGATGGTTTGCGGCGGCTATAGCTGCGGAGCTCAATGGGTTTAGGTAAATGCGCAGGTTCCCACCCGCGGGCCATGAAGTCTACGAATGACTGGTTTGTGGACAGCTGTGGAATGCCGGCCTTTCCGCGGCTAGGTAACGGCATTGAATTCGGGAGTTTTGTACTCATGGCCCCGACGCTCCTATACAATATTTGTCCTGAAGTTTTGGAATGGTGGGGAGTGAAGTGAATCCCGCTGATCCAGCCTTTCACGGTTAGTGCGTTTTACTTATGGAAAATGCTGTCGTGAAACCGCCAAGTCGGGAAATGCGCACTATCTACGCTTTAATCCACCAGGGAGTGCCGGGCGCTGATTGCCCCGAGTTGAAAACGACTAGCGGCGCCAAAGCTTCGCTGCATCGATTGGATTTTGCGCTGGATCGTCCTCACGCTGACACCCAAGACGCGAGCGACGGACTCGTCTTTTTGACCAGCAGCGAGCAACCGCAAGATTTGAACTTCGTCGTCTTCGAGCAACGCGCCCGATTCGAATTTGCGGTTGCTAACTTGAAGCGACGTATCCCAAACCTTTGCAAAGCGCCATTGAGAAAATCGGCTAAAACCGGAGAGATAAGCTGAACAGCCAGATGCGAGCCCAGCGAGGGCCTCGGATTGTTAATAATGAATTCTTCCTCGTCGCGGATTAGCAGGCGGGTGGATATATTCGTCGATACTCTCGCTTCTTCGCCCTGACGAACGGAGTTCAACATCGCTCGAGTCAGGTCGGCACGCTCGAATACCATCGGGTCGTAGACTACGCGAAAGCGGACGCCGCGGCGGAGAGCACCAGGTTGCGAAGATGCCTGTGCCTCTGCGTGCTCTGGCCGCTCGCCGCAGTCTAGAGCATCGATCGAGCGTTCGGCCCTGTCTAGGACATCGTTAAACGACTTGATCAGATCCTCGCGGCTATGTATGAGCCGCATGGACAAGTTCTTCGGTTCAACTGCTGAGCCGTTGCCGGAAGCCTCTTGAATTCTAATCCAATCAGCCAGAGAAGAAAGCTGCTGCGAAATTGTTGTCAATTCATCGGCTACCATTTCGGGGATACCTCAGACGCTTGCCGTTTCCGTTGCCGTCTGGCTCCCCAGGCAGCATTATCTATCCCTAGAAATGATGGCATACAGAATGAACTGGTTCACAGGCTAAGTCGCGTTTTTTAAGACTGCTGCGGGACATGGGGTGATCACTCACGTCAACGCGCCACCTAGAACGCAGCATAAGCACTCGTTCGTAACAGTGTGGCATTGCTTGCAAAGGACACTTCAAGACGAGAAGCGAAAGCGGGCATGCGCGCGTTTGCAATTCAGGTGACCCATGATTCCGGTGTACCCGCGGCATTTGGGTTCTTCGATCCTGCGGCGTGTCATTTCATTTGGTGGAGACTGCACTCCGCATCACCATGGCCTTCGTTTGCTAAGGGTTTGGTTGACCCTTCGACTGCATAGCCTATGGTCGCGCTCAAGCGAAGGAAGACTCAATGCCCAAGGAATTCGACCCGGATGAGTTCAAACTCGATGTCCATTCCATTCGTAGAAGGGGAATCCCCAGAAGCAAGTTGCTCAGTTCCCCGGTGTTTTCACGGCCGCGAAACAGCCACTGATGCGTCACGTCAAAGCCTCCGAGAACGTTGATACGTTGGTTCAGCTGAAACCTCCGCGTAAAAGGTTTCTCATTGGGCTCCCCTCCTGGCTTGCCGAGAGGGGAGCCGAGCTTTGAAACGGAAAGTTTTCAAGTCTTCCTGTCAGTTCCAGGATCTGCTGGGACAAGGCCATGACCCGAATTTTCTTGAACTGAGCATTCATTCGGATCACTGGCATCTTTTTGAAGTTTGGGTGGCTCACCGTGCGCTGATAAGGTGTTGCCGACTTATCGTGGGTTTTGATGACTTTCGCCCCCTTTCGGGTCTGGTGCACCAGCTTTTGCTGCGGCAGGAGGTAGTTGGTGAAGATCCGGTCCAGTTTCCGGATTTGGTTCAGCAATGCCAGCTCTTCGGCACTGTCATAGCGTTGACATCCGACAGGTTCACGCACCCTGGTTCAGTTTTTCTGTTCCACGTGCATACCGTCGTTCTTGTTCCCGGGACCTGAGCGGGTGAAAGTGATCTGCTGTTCTTCACAGAACCGCAGCAGTTCATGATTGATGAACTCACTGCCGTTATCCGAATCGATTCCGATATCGGGAAAAGGGAAGACCTCTACGACATGCAGCAATGCTTCAAAGACGTACTTCTGCGCCTTGTTGTGCACAGAGCGATTCACTGTCCATCCGGTACTGATATCGGTGACTGTCAGGGTGAGGCAGAACCCGCCTGATTGTTACCGCCCTCGTGGCCGACCAGGTCTATTTCGACGAGTCCGAGTACTGCAGCGTCCCATTGCGCCCATGTCCTTACCGGTATTTGAGATTTGAGCAGCGGGTGGGGATTGGAATGGGACCGGCCGCGTAGGATCATTTTCCGGCATTCGTTGGCCAGTCTGCGGTCAATGCTCGAAGCGCTCATTTTCTGCAGCAGGGCAGCTTGTTCGTCAGTGACGTCCAAGGCCTTCTCGGCCCTCGTCTTGGGAACGAGGTAGGGCATGGAGGCCCCGAACGGCTTTGGCGCCGGGCCGAGCCTGCCGCGAAGGCCGCGGGGCGTAGCCAGTGACAAAGTCACTGGCTACGCCCCGCGGCCTTCTGTGTGCGCTGGCGGATCCCCCGCTACCGGGCGGCGAGCGGGGATTCGCGGATCAGCATGGAGAGCAGCAGTGCGGCCCCGGCCAGGAACATCCCGATCAGGAAGATCTGCGGCATCGATCCGGCCACCGCCTGGGCTACCAGCTCCTGGCTGCGCTGCGGCAGCCCTGCGATCAGCTCGGGGGTCAGTGAACCCACCCCGCCGCCGGCGGCATCCAGCTGCACCCCGGAGGCGTTCAGGTTGCCGGTGAAGGTGGAGACGAACACCGAACCGAATACGGCGATGCCGGTCGAGGCGCCAATCATGCGGAAGTAGTTGGTCGCACTGGTGGCCACCCCCAGCTGCTGATGCGGCACCTGCGCCTGGACAATCACCACCAGGTTCTGCATCATCACCCCGATTCCGAAGCCCACCAGCAGCATGCCGGTGGCGGCGAACAGGTAGCCGGTGTCCACGCCCATGGTGCCCAGGAACGCGAGCCCGCCCAGCATCAGCACCGGCCCGGAGACCAGGAAGACCTTGTAGCGTCCGGTGCGGGAGACCAGCCAGCCGCTGCCCATCGAACCGACCACGTTGCCCAGGGTCATGGGGATCAGCATCAGCCCGGACATCACCGCGCTGGCGCCGTTGACCAGCTGGAAGTAGGTGGGCAGGTAGGAAATCGTGGCGAACATGACCACGCCCACCAGCACGCCGATGGTGGTGGCCAGCAGCACCTGCCCGTTGCGGAACAGGCTGCCGGG
>NZ_BAXF01000146.1:0-4855 GCF_001310435.1 Arthrobacter sp. JCM 19049
AGCACTGCCGGCCTGCGGTAGCGCACCTCCTCCAGGACCAGGCGCGGGGTGGGCCAGTTTCGTCTTCGAATCGCGCACCATGGCCTGCAGCCGGTCGGCGAGGAAGCCTGGGTTTCCCGCCCGTCCCCCACCATCAGCGCGGCCCCGATCAGGCGCGCACCATGTTGTGGCAGAAGGCGTCCGCGACCAGGTGGGCGGTGATGATCCCGTCTCCGCCCCTGGTAAAGGAGAACTCCTGTAGGGTGCGGATGGTGGTGGCATCGGGGCGGGGCTTGCAGTAGGAGAGGAAGTCGTGGCGGCCCAGCACGCTGCGCGCCTCGGCGTCCATCAGCTGCACATCCAGTTCCTCTCGGTGCCACATGGTGAACTGCCGGGTCAGTGGGTCCCAGCGGTGCAGCCCGTCCGCAATGCGGTAGGAGTAGCGGCGCTGCAGGGCCGAGAAGCGGGCGTCAAAGCCCGGCTCGGCCACGGCCGCGTCATGGATGAGCACGGCCCCCTCCTGACTGGCCAGGATCCCGTTCAGCCGGCGCACCAGCGCCTGGCGGGGCTCAGCGGTGAGCGCCGCGGCAGCGCCTCGTATTCGGTGGGGGTCAAATCAAAGTGGACCATCTGGTTCCGGGCGTGCACCCCGCGTCGGTGCGCCCGGCCACAACCACCCGGACCTGGCGGCGCACCAGGGTGGCCAGCCCCTCCTCGATCAGCTGCTGGACCCCGAGCACGTTTGGCTGCCGGGCCCACCCGTGAAACTGGGAGCCGTCATAGCCCAGGCGCATCCGCATCCGCACCGTGGCCGGTTCGCTGGAACCGGACGCCACGGTGGCGCCCAGCGGGTGGGTTTCGGGTGCTGGGGTGCTCATGGGTTCCATTATCCAATCTGTGTCCGGCGTCCTGCCAAATCCGGTGGTGGTCCCGCCCGCCGTTGCAGGCAAGCGCAGGAACCTTGGGATGGGCAGCGGGCTTTGGCGGGCGTTTAAGCACCGAACCCCGGAAGCATGCGCTTCCGGGGTTCGGTCACCGAGGTGGCCCGTGCGTGCGGGCCGTGGGCCTTAGGCCTCTTCGGTGGCCTCAGGGGCGGCGTTCTCGGCAGCCTTTTCGGCTTCCTTCACGACGGCCTGCTTCGGCGAAACCGGCTCCATGACCAGTTCGATGACAGCCATCGGGGCGTTGTCGCCCTTGCGGTTGCCGATCTTGGTGATGCGGGTGTAGCCGCCTTCACGGTTGGCCATCACCGGGGCGATGTTCTCGAACAGCTCGTGAACGATCGACTTGTTGGTGCGGCTGCGCGATGCGATCACGGACTGCACGCGACGACGCGAGGCCAGGTCTCCGCGCTTGGCGAAGGTGATCAGGCGCTCGGCGTGCGGGGCCAGGCGCTTGGCGCGGTTCAGGGTGGTGGTGATCTGCTTGTTCTCGAACAGCTGGGCAGACAGGTTGGCGAGGATCAGTCGCTCGTGAGCTGCGCTGCCGCCGAGACGCGGACCTTGGTGGGGGTTGGCATTGGTGTTCTCCTAGATGAATAATCCTGCGCTCCCGGCCCTTAGGCCGGAACCCGGATGAAGTTATTTGTCGCCAGAGCGGTGCCTAGAGGCTGCCGTCGCCGTAGACATCCTCGCCGTCTTCCATGGCGGCACGGCTGCCCATGTCGAACCCTGGAGGGGAATCCTTCAGGGACAGGCCGAGGTCTACAAGCTTTGCCTTGACTTCGTCAATGGACTTGGCACCGAAGTTGCGGATGTCCATCAGGTCGGCCTCCGAACGCGTGACCAGTTCACCCACGGAGTGGATGCCCTCGCGCTTCAGGCAGTTGTAGGAACGCACGGTCAGTTCCAGGTCCTCGATCGGCAGCGCCATGTCGGCAGCCAGGGCTGCGTCGGTTGGCGACGGGCCGATCTCGATTCCCTCGGCTGCGGTGTTCAGCTCGCGGAACAGGCCGAACAGCTCCACCAGGGTGGTGCCGGCCGATGCCACGGCGTCGCGCGGGGAAATCGACTCCTTGGTCTCCACATCAACGATCAGGCGATCGAAGTCGGTGCGCTGCTCAACACGGGTGGCCTCCACGCGGAAGGTCACCTTCAGCACCGGCGAGTAGATCGAGTCGACCGGGATCCGGCCAATCTCGCTGTCGGCGCTCTTGTTCTGGGCGGCGGACACGTAGCCACGGCCACGCTCAATGGTCAGTTCCATGTCGAACTTGCCGTTGGCGTTCAGGGTGGCGATGTGCAGATCTGGATTGTGGAACTCAACACCGGCAGGCGGGGTGATGTCCGCTGCGGTGACGACGCCGGGGCCCTGCTTGCGCAGGTAAGCGACGACCGGTTCATCGTGCTCGGAGGACACGGACAGGTTCTTGATGTTCAGAACCAGTTCGGTGACGTCTTCCTTCACACCGGCTACGGTGGAGAACTCGTGCAGTACGCCGTCGATGCGAACGCTGGTGACGGAGGCACCAGGGATCGAGGACAGCAGGGTACGGCGAAGCGAGTTACCTAGGGTGTAGCCAAAGCCCGGCTCCAGCGGTTCGATGACGAACCGGGAGCGATTCTCGGAAACAACTTCTTCGGTCAGGGTTGGGCGCTGCGTAATGAGCACTTACATTTCCTTTCGGCGAGCGTCCGCTATATGACGCAACACGGGGGTGGAAACGACGGTAGCCTCTGCGGCGTACGTCTGTTGCAGGTGTGAGGCCTGGAAGCCGGCCATCGCCGGGGCGGGGGCGGCTTCCAGGTCTCTTCCTGACGGCTGAGTTAGACGCGGCGACGCTTTGGCGGGCGGCAACCGTTGTGTGCGCTCGGGGAAACGTCCTGGATGGACCCAACCTCAAGGCCGGCGGCCTGCAGCGAGCGGATCGCGGTTTCGCGTCCCGAGCCCGGGCCTTGACGAAAACGTCAACCTTGCGCATGCCGTGCTCCTGGGCACGCTTGGCAGCCTGCTCGGCGGCCATCTGTGCGGCGTACGGGGTCGACTTGCGCGAACCTTCATGCCAACCTCACCGGCCGAGGCCCACGAGATCACAGCACCGGTCGGGTCGGTAATCGACACGATGGTGTTGTTGAAGGTGCTCTTGATGTGCGCCTGGCCCAGCGCGATATTCTTTTTGTCCTTGCGACGCGGCTTACGCACCGCTCCACGAGTCTTTGGGGGCATTTCTTCTCCTACGAAAAAGTTTTTGGATCTAGACCGCTAGGAATTAGCGGGTCTTCTTCTTACCGGCGACGGTACGCTTCGGGCCCTTGCGGGTACGGGCGTTGGTCTTGGTGCGCTGACCGTGAACCGGCAGACCCTTGCGGTGGCGAATACCTTCGTAGGATCCGATTTCGACCTTGCGGCGGATGTCGGCCTGAACCTCGCGGCGCAGGTCACCTTCCACCTGGTAGGTGCCTTCGATGAAGTCACGCAGCTGAACCAGCTCAGCGTCGGTGAGATCCTTCACGCGAGTATCCGGGTTGATTCCGGTTGCTGCGATGGTCTCTTCTGCACGGGTCCTGCCCACGCCGTAGATGTAAGTCAACGCGATGATCACGCGCTTTTCGCGTGGGATGTCCACGCCTGCTAAACGAGCCATAAGTGGCTACCTTTCAACGTTCGGAGGTCTTCAGCAGCACCTTCCCACCGAAGTGGTCCCCAGCCTCCGAAACCGGGGGTGTGCATCGCGCGTATTCGATGCGGTGCTGCCATTTCTTGACTACGCGTGGGACAAATCCGTAAGGGATTTAGCCCTGACGCTGCTTGTGGCGTGGGTTCGAGCAGATCACCATAACGCGACCATTGCGGCGAATCACCTTGCAATTGTCGCAGATCGGCTTCACGCTGGGGTTAACCTTCAAGGGTTTACTCCTCTTGCGGTTGCAGTTATTTTTGGAGCGGTAAACAAGCCTGCCTCAAGACAATGCTCAAGCGGCCGTCCGGGTGATCATTCACTGGACGTCCGCAAGATCGCTGTCTCAAAAACTACTGATTTACTTGTAGCGGTAAACGATACGACCTCGGTTGAGATCGTATGGGCTCATTTCTACCTGCACCCGGTCCTCTGGGAGGATTCGAATGTAGTGCTGGCGCATTTTACCCGAGATAGTTGCAAGCACGACGTGCTTGTTGGGCAGTTCGACGCGGAACATTGCGTTCGGCAATGCTTCGGTCACTGTGCCCTCTACCTGGATGACACCTTCCTTCTTGGCCATTTTCCCCGCTAACTTTGGTAGTTGCCGCCGGCGGCGGCAACAAGTAATTGGTTCCGGAAGCCTGTTTCAGTGGTTCCGCGCAGCCCTTGCGAGCTTTTGGGCGCACTTAAATAGACAACCAACAGTCAAGAATACGCCATGGGCGGGCGTGGCGACAAATCGATTCGGCCGCTTAAAGTGTTAGATCCGGCACCTCGGTGCCGGATCCATGCCGCGGTTACGGCTTGATGGGTGAGGGGCTCACGCCGAAGGCTCCAGCCCCGCCGCTCCCCCGTCGTGCGCGGTGAGCACCCAGATCCCGCCCAGGTGCACGGCCACGGTGTGCTCCCACTGGGAGGCGTTCTGCTTGTCGTTGGTAACCACGGTCCAGTCATCATCCAGCACCGAGGTGGCCAGCTTGCCGCGCACCAGCATCGGTTCGATGGCCAGGGCCATACCGGGCTTGACCCGCGGGCCGCGGTGGCCGCTGTTGTAGTTCAGTACGTCCGGGGCCATGTGCATGGCCGAGCCGATGCCGTGCCCGCAGTACTCCTCCAGGATCCCCAGGCGCGGGCCGGGCTGGGCGTGCACGTACTTTTCGATGGCCTCGCCGATCTGCCCGACGAAGCGGGCCTCGGCCAGGGCGGCGATGCCGGCCCACATGGCCTGCTGGGTGATCTCGCTCAGCCGCCGGTCGG